>CAZQNC010000010.1:0-24106 GCA_964594625.1 uncultured Thermoplasmatales archaeon
TGCATGAATCCGCAATGCCCCGAGTACCAACGCAGAGAGGAGGAATGATGCATACTTGTGAACGGTGTGGTGGCGTACTTGATACAGCGTATTGCTGTGAAGATTGCGGGCACTATCAACCGCCGCACCCTCAGCCCTCCGCTTGCGACCGCGATCCGATGTCCCAACGCAGAGAGGGGGAGAGATGGGGACCGCGGCGTGGTGCGACGAACAGGAGTGCCCCATATGCGGCTGTCCCAGCTTCGACCTCGACGATTACAGCTACGACGAGCTTGAGCCATGGATGGAGGTCCGCTGCAAGATGTGTGACGCCTACTACGACGTCGAGGTGGTAGCCGTAATAGACTTCTATCTGGCCCAGTTGGCGCCTGGTATGCTGTTGGGGCGCGAGGTTGATACGCATCTGGCTATGCGCTGGCGCGGCCTCATTGAGCGGCTACATAGCCTGGGGAGGGCGGAGGTCTGATGGACGATCTTTATCAGTTCGAGGTGTATGCCAGTAAGGGTGCGGGGTCCGGGGCGGGGATCGTGGTCGATACCGTCGGCGCCCTCCAGGTCCAGGAGATCGACGTTCCGGGGGCGCCCGCCCGAAGGGGCACTGGAAGAAGAACGGCGGGCTCCGGAAGCCGGCCCGGCCGTTCCCGACGGTAACGCCTGATCTCGACAACACGCAGAAGGCGATCCTGGACGCCCTCAACGGGGCGGCCTTCGAGGATGATCGCCAGATTGTCGGCATATACGCCAGCCGCGTATATGCTGTTTCACGCGACCAGGGGCCGCGGGTGCGAGTCCGCCTGATTGAGCTCCAGGGATAGGAGGAGAAGATGATTGAGACGCTGATGCAAGTGGTGGGGCTGGCCGCGATCGTTGGCCTGACCTGGTTCTTCACCAGGGAGCACTACCGGAAACGGGAGCGCCAGGTCGCCGCCGAGTTATTCGGCGCTGGGTTCCGTGCCTGGCAGGACCTCGCAGAAGGCCGGGGAGTGTATGGCCCTGACAACGCGGAGATCGGCGCCGATGAGGTTAAGCGCGTCCAGGACCTGTTCTCCGGAGGGCTGTTGTCCATCATTGACCAGATGGATCAATTCCGCTCAGATCACAGGTTTCGCCAGATGCGCCTCGAAGTGGAGACCTCCAGCGTGAAGCCCCCGCAGCTTACCTGGTCGGTGAAGGATTCCCGGGGGCTGCTTATGCGACATAACCGGCGAATCGATCAGGTGCGGACGGATCACAAACCGCTCTACCCGCGCTGGTCCGGGCTGTTCGAACGACTCGTGAAGAGAGAGGAGGCGCGGAAACATGTCGAGACACCCTAAGCCGCTCAAGGCGGGCTGGTATGTCGGCCGGATCGAGGGGCCGGGATACCCGGAGCGGGTCCAGGAGATTCTAGACGCCGCCGGGATCGACCGCCCGCCGCCGGAGATTCTCGTCATTATGGAGGCCTGGCACACCAAGCGCCTGGACGAGATGGCGTTGCATGTGAACGGGGTGCTGGTTGCCAACGACTGGCGGATCAAGAACTGGGTCGAGATAGCGGCCGGACCCTTCACAGACGAACAGGTAGCACAAGCTCTCCTCAAGTACGGGGAGGCAGAACAGGCCCAGGAGGACGAGCCCGGGCCGGACAACACGGAGGCAACCCCTCCGGGAAAGGAGCAATAGTATGGAAGCTGGCAAGTTCGTTTACGTCCAGAAGGCCGCCGGGGAGACCTGGCACCTGGCCCGCCGGGACGAACGCGACCGGACCCTGTGCGGGAGGAAAGGCCCGTTCCTCCGGACAGCAGGGAGGCCGGACCCTGTAGACGGAACGTGCAAGTCCTGTCTGAAGGGCGCGGAGAACCGAGGATAGACGGCCGACCCCCGGCTTTGTACGGTGTAAGTGTAGAAACGCATAGGCTGAAAGGACATCATGGCGCAACGATGGAAGAACCGGATAACGAGGTCGGAGGTCGCTGACCCTGCTGAGGTGCGCGCAACGTCAGAACGGGGGGGGGAACAATGAGCGAGCGAACCATTAAAATGCGGAGGATGAGACATGAGTAAGACGCGACGGAAGGACGGCCGGACTAATCCCGGGCGAGCGGCTCAGAAGGCAGCACGGATCGCCCGCCGGCGAAAGGTCGAGCAGTACCTCATCGCGGGGGTGTCGTCTCAGGCGGAGATCGCCCGGCGGCTGAACGTCGGGGCCGCGACCATATCCCGCGACGTGAAGGCGCTCCGCAAGGAGTGGGCGCAGGACATCCCCGTCGAAGAGCGCCAGCAAATACTACTGGAGGACCTCCGCAAGCTGACCGCTGCAGAAGAATTGATCTCTCCCGACTGTGCCCGCCGGCGGAGGGTCCACGAGATCGACCCCGACACGCGAGAGGCTACCGAGTTCTGGGAGGAAGTCCCTCCAGATGAGCGCCGCCGGGCTATTGAGACCCGGGTCCGGATCATACAGCAGCGGAGTCGCATGTTGGGGCTGGAGCAGATCGGGCTTCGCGGAGTCGTCGTTGACCCGCGGGACCTGTTGCTCGACTTCGACGCCGGCAGCGCGACCGACTCAGACGATTGATCTCTCGCACGGAAGCAGTCCGCCGGCTCCAGGCTAAGGGGCGCAAGGACCCGGTGCAGTTCATCCGCACTGTATGGCCTCGATATAAGCTGGAAGAGTGGCAGATTCGCACGATCCAGGAGGTTCTCGGAGAGGAGGACCTAGACGTCCAGAGGGTCGCCGCCGCGACGTGCAACGGCGCCGGCAAGACGTGGCTGATGGGGCTGATAGCGGTCACGTTCATGCTGATATACCCGCCGGCGATCGTGGTGACGACGTCCGGCTCCTGGGAGCAGGTGAAACGGCAGGTCTGGAAGGAGATCAGGGGGCACTTCCTGCACCTGCCCGATTGTCTGCAATTCCCTGAGATTCATACGACAGACTGGAACGTCGCCGAGAAGTGGTACGCAGTGGGCATGTCCACGAACAACCCTAAGCTCTTCGAGGGACATCACGGCCCGCACGTTCTGGTCCTGATCGATGAGGCGAAGGCGGTAGAGGACGGCATCTTCCAGGCTACAGACAGGATATTTGCTCGGCGGGGACGGAAAAAGATCGCGTTTCAGGCGTCGTCTCCCGGCGATCGTAGCGGGGAGCACTTCCGGGCGTTCCATGAAGCCGCCGACCTGTGGACCCGGATACACGTCAACCCTTTCGACGGTTCGATCATCCGCCCCGGCGAGGACCCGGAGAAGCTTCCCCCTACCGATGCCATCAGCCCGGAGTTTATAGAGCGGGCGAAGAAGAACTACGGGGAGGATTCGCCGCTCTACATCTCGATGATTCTCGGGCGCTGGCCGAAAGAGTCTGAGCATACGCTGTTCCCGTACTATGTCCTGGATGCCTGCCGGCAGCCGCCGCCCGCTGACGCCGTAGACAGGGGCCTGGTCTGCGGTGTAGACGTGGCCCGGTCCCTCGATGCGGACGAGTGCGTCGTGTACGTTCTGCGCCGCCTGTGGCTGCCAGACAGGGCGGTACAGGCCTATTCCGTCGTCGAGTTCGACGCCTTCCATACTCGCGACGACTCGATTCTTGAGGATCGCGTCAAGGACATCGGGGTCCGCCTCGGCATTAACCCGCGAGATATTCGGATCGACGCGCACGGACTTGGCGGGCCGGTCGCAGATCATCTCCGGAGAGAGGGCTGGGCAGTCCGCGACTTCTTGGCCGGCGGGTCTGCCATTACAGAGATTCCGCCCCTGGCGAACGCCCGAGCAGACATGTGGTGGCGGGGAGCAAACATCGTCCGCACGGGGCGTCTGTTTAATCTCCAGGATGACAGGACCCGGGCTCAACTCAACGCGCCGAAGTACAGCACGAACGCGAAAGACCAGATTGTCATCGAGACGAAAGAGCATATGGCGAAACGTCTCCGGAGGGAGCAGCCGGGACTCTCGTGGTCCAGCCCGGACCGCGCTGACGGGCTGCTACAGGCGATCTACGAGCCCCCTCTGGTCGAGGCGCCGCCGCTGGACCCCGCCGTCGTATAACTAAAGGGTTGCGGCGTCCGGTACTGTTCATATACTTACAGAAACAGAGGAGGGATTCTTGGGCATCTTAGATCGGTTTATCGGGCGGCGGGTCGACTCACTCCTCCAGTCACGGTTCCAGAACCTCCAGCAACTTGGCAATGACATCGGCATCGACGGCGGCGAAGAGACGCACGATGCCACTCCAGACACAGAAGTTTCTCAGACGATCACCCGCAAGGATCTCCGGAACATGGCTGAAGACCCGACGGTCGCGGGGGCTCTCAACCTTATGCTCATGGGGGCGCTCTCTTCGCTCTCCTACGAGGGGGAGAAGAAGGCCGTCGCCCTCGTAGAACGCATCTTCGACGCTTATCCAGGCTCCCCTCTCCAGTCGTTCCATACTGTCTTCGAGGAGGGGCTCAAGACGGGCCGTGCATATACTGAGCTAGTGCGCGGCGCGATTCCCGGCGGATACCTCGGGCTATTCGATATGGTCACTGTTCCCGAGGAGGACATCCGCGCTAAGTGGACGGCATACGGCCAGATAGAGAAAGTCTCTCAGCAGACGCTCCGCGGGGAGACAAACCTGGACATGGAGCGCCTGGCCTTCTACGCGCACCGACCCAGCCCTACCGCGCCCCGGGGCAAGTCCGCCTTCATCCCGGGGGTGATCCCCTGGCGCCGTAAGATCAGGGCGATGAAAACATGGCACGTCTTCCTCCGGAGACGGGCGGGCTTGCTGGTCGCCAAGATTCCAGACTCTCAGTGGCAGGACGACTCGAAACGATCTGCAGCCCGCGCGGCGATGAAGAAGATAGACGGGACGGCGTTCGGCGTTCTGCACGAGAAGCACGTTCTCGACCTCCTCGAAACGTCCGGCGCTCCAGGAGCCGTCTATCTCGACGCCGTGAAGTATCTGGATAAGCAGTTGCTCGTGGCTCTTCTGTGCCAGGAGCTTGCGACCGCAGAGGGCATGATGAGCGGCTCCCGTGCGACGGCGGAAGCGCACGGAGACGTCATGTGGCACTGGCTCCAGCACCTCGGAGTCGTGTTCGCTGAGACCTATATCCGCGAGCAGGTCGTCCGGCCGATGATGAAGTGGAACGGATACTCTCGCCTTCCGACCCCGCAGGCCGTCGTCGCCAAGTCGGAGCTCGCCGGCAAGGATCTGGCCGATATGATGACCGGCCTGGTGGAGAAGAACGTCATCCCATGGACCCCGGAGGCTTCTGCCCGGCTGTTGGAGCGTCTGGGCTGCGGGGCCTTCGTCGAGGACGTCGAAGCGGCGCCCCTGGAGAGCGTCGGGGACGCCCCCGCGGGTAAGCCCCCCGAAGACCCCGGGGCCGCCCCTGCCGGGCAGGAGAAGCCGGAGACGGCGATGCAACAGCCCGAACGCATGCGGCTGATGTTGGCGAAACGCTCAAAGGCGCGGAGCCAGGCGAAGCGCGAGGGCAAGGAGATGAAAAAGCGAGCGCAGCTTGCCGCCGAGGGGCTGTCTTCTGTCTGGAACGAGAATCTCTCGACGGTCTCAGACCGCATCCTCAGCGGGGTCTTCAGCAAGAAGAACCTGTACGAGACGGGGATGCCGAACCCCGACCGCATCGGCGCAATGCGCGACGCGATCGAGAAGGGGGTAACTTACCCGGCCCGGGCTCTCAGGAAGGAGCTCCAGGGACACGTTGAGGCCCAGTACAAGGCCAGTTCAGAGGCGATGAAGGCCCTTCTGCCGACCGCTCTGGAGACGGTGCCCCCGGCTAAGCTGGTTGCAACCGAGCGCCAGATATTCGCCATCCTGGGAAGCGATATCCAGCTACGCCTATCGGAGGAGTTCGCCGGGGTCTCGCGCTCTATTTATTACGAGATCAGGTCGGGCATCCTGGCGGGAGAGGGTCCGCGGGAGATCGCGCCCCGGGTTCGGAATATCCTCCAGTCGACTACCTTCGCCGACCCCTCCCGGGCGTCGACGATCACCCTTACAGAGATGTCAACCGCGCTCAACGAGGCGAGATGGCAGACCGCCGCGCCGCTGCATGACCCCCTCGGCACAACCCCAGGGAGCATCATCGGATATGAGTACGTCATCGTGGACGACGCCGACACAACCGATATTTGCCAGGAGCGGGATGGCCGATTCTTCCGGGTCGACGATCCGGGGCTCGGCGCGAACACCCCGCCGCTGCACTACAACTGCCGCTCGATGCTGGTCCCCGTCTTCGCGGAGGAGGCGAACTTGGTGGACTTTGAGCGCACGGCTGATATGAAGGAGTCGCCGATGCAGGGCTTCGGAAGGAGCGCATAATGCCATACCCGACGCAACACGCCTGCAGATTGCTCGACCCTGACAAGTTCGACGAGTTCCGTCATTCTCACGACGAGTTCGGCGACGGGATAGACGTCATCTACGCTCGGCGCAAGGGCGCGGACTCCTGGCAGGTCCAGTCGATCCGCTTACTGGTGACGGAGTTCGATGAGCCCGAGGCCCGGGAATGGCTGAAGGCGCACGATTACTGGTCGAGCAAGCAGGAGTTCGAGCCCGCAACCGCGAAGCGCGAGGCGTCGTCATGGCATCCCGTCTCGCTTGATCTCGCGGCTCCTGGAGAGGTGATAGACTCGCACGGCCGGGAATTGTCCATCACCCGCGACGGGTTCGTCCAGCCACAGCTCACGGCGTTTGCAGAGCAACAGGCCCGGGGGGGGCCTCTGCCGGCGTTGAAGTACAGCCACAGGCAGGACGTCGACGCGATCGGCGTCGGGCACATTCATGCTATCTGGTGGAGCGAGAAGGCCCAGAAGATGCGGGGGGCTGCTTTATGCCACCACGAGGGCGCCCTGGAGCAGATCGAAAACGGATACAACGCAGTGTCGCTTGAGGCCGGACCCGGGGACGCATACGGGAAGACCCTGTATCCCTGGGTATTCCGCGCCGCAGCACTCTTGCCCCCGGGGACTTTACCGGCAGTCGCCGGGGCGCATGCCATAGCAGCCGGCAAGGAGGACAATATGTTCATCAGACGATTCCTGTTCATGGCTCCGCTCATGCTTGCGGCTGCCGATGGCGCCGGCGGAGGCGGAGGCACCGAGACCCAGGCCGACGACGATCTCGAAGGGGGCTCTGACATGGAGGCCCTGCTGCGCGACCTTGCCAGCCAGGTAAAGGCCCTGGCCGAGCGGGTCGGAAAGCTCGAAGCCGGGTCCGGGGACGAGGGCGCCGAAGGCTCAAGCCCCGAGGGGACGAACCCCGCTTTGGAGTCTATCCGGAGCGATCTCAGCAAGCTCACCGCCCGGCTCGACGGGATGGAGAAGGACATAGACGACGCCGAGATCGACCGCGAACTCTCGGCGATGCAGACGTCCAGCAATTACTGCCTGACCAAGGGCAGGAGAGAGGACCTTGAGGCCGAACTGGAGAAGTGCCAGTCGCCGGCCGAGAAGAGAGCGCTCATCGCGGCCGTCCGCGTACTCGCAGAGCCGATAGACCAGGGAACCCGGACTCTCCTCAGCCGTGCTGGCGGAGACTCCGAAACCCCCGGCGTCGTGCTTGAGAAGCGGTCGAAGGTGGAGGCGGACCTCGCAAAGCAGCACCCGGAGAAGTCGCAGGTCGAGATCGAACTGATGGCGACCCAGCTTCATCCGGCCCTGTACGGCGAGGAGAGCGCCGCCAGGTAGCGGTAGCGCCCTGATGATGCAATACCCCCGCGGGACACCGCGGAAACGATAGAGGAGGGAAGTATGGGAGCCGAGACCGGCGTTGCAGTGGACCTAACCCCTGACATCCACGGGTTCCGCGCATACGCCGACTACACCGACAAGCAGTTCTACGCCGTCAAGCGCAAGGACGATGACGACGTGCAGCTGTGCGACGACGGGACCTCCAGTCACGGCGAGTATGTGCTGGGGATTCTGATCGAGCGATTCGACGAGGACGAGGTCTGCGACATCCGAGCCGCCGGCCCCGTGCCTGTGATAGTCAATGGGAACAGCGTGAACATCTCCGCGGGCGATCCGCTCAAGACCCAGGGCGATGGGCTGTTCATCAAGGCCGCCTCCACTGGCGACATCTCCTGCTACGAAGCCATGGAAGAGGCCACAACCGACGGCGTGAAGATCCTCGCAATGAGGACCATGAAGCGCGTCCTGGCATAGGGGGGTAGAACAGCATGTATCCTATCAGTACGGTACAGCAGCGCAAGCTGACCAAGCTCTTCATCTCCTACTCCCCGGGCACTTACCGCTGGCGGGAGATACTCCCGGCGCGGACGAACGTGCCTATGAGCGGGAAGATTCCGATCTACGGCAAGGAGCACCTCAAGATCATAACCGCTCCTACCTCGCCACGGATACCCGCTCCGGAGATATTCGGCTCGGCGTCTCTCAAGAGCTTCGACCTGGAGCCGTTCCGCCGGAAGATGGTCGTCACCGACGACGAGATGGCCGACTACGACCTGCCCCTGTCTCCCGTCGAGGACGCTACCCGGATGATGAAGGAGCACATGGAGGCAACCCGCGAGCTTATACTCGCGGACTGGATGACCGACGCCACGAACTTCACCAACACGAAGGACGTCGACGGCGACACCGCCTGGAACGCGGCTTCCGGCGCCGGGGCGGCCATCCGGTCAGACATCGCGGCAGCGAAGGCCGACGTCGGGAAGGTCTACAACCTGGTCTTCGCCATGACCCTCGACGTCTATCTGGCAGTCATCCAGGCCGTGCAGGATGACTTGCTGGGCTTCCGGGAAGACCCGCTCGACCTGAAGGCGCTGGCGCGTCATCTCATGGTCGACCGCTGCGTTATCCTGGACGCGCAGTACAACAGCGGCGGAACGGAGACCCCGGTCTGGGGTACCCAGAACGCCTGGCTGATCGTCCAGCCGGACAACGGCAACCAGAGCCGCGAGTGCTTCGGATTCTCCATGACCAGGGACGAAAGGGTCTGGGCGAAGCGCATCCCGGACGACGACCCAGAGGGCTACAAGATCCTCACGAAGTGGAGACAGGCAAACGTCATCGCCGACGAGACGAAGGCGTACTACTTCTACACCTGCCTGTAGACTAGAGGAGGGGGGGAGCAGCGGCGGGCGGCTCCCGTAGCGTCCGCCGCCTCTAAACATGTACTCGAACCCGGACCAGTTCAGCGCCGATTATCCTGGATACAACAACTGGACAGACCTCGAAATTGCGAACCGGCTCGACCGGGCGCAGTCCATCGTAGACAGCATCGTCGGCCGGGGATACGATCTCCCCCTCTGCACGTCTGCCGTGTGGACCGTATCGGTTTCGGGCACCTGCTCCGAAGACGACACGCTGACCATCGGCGGGGTAGAGTACACGATGAAGGCCGCGCCCTCCGGAGATACCGAGATCGACATAGGGGCTGATGCGGCCGAGACGGCCCAGAACATCGCCTCAGCGCTATCACGGACCCCGTGGGTCACGTCCGCCCGGGACGGGGCCGACGTGGCGCTCACGGCCCGCCAGGAGGGTTCTGTGCCGAACGGCTGGACGATGGAGGTCGATAGCGCGGACCTTTCGCTCGCCGTCACTACTGCAGGGGTTCGTCGGTTCCGGATACTGGAGACTTGCGAGCTACAGCTTGCGGCCGCCAGGATCATTCGGGGCGAGCATGACAGCCCCGTAGAGTCCGGGGGCACTGGATATGCGGACGCGCTCCACAAGGAGGCGATGGACCTGCTGAAGTCCCTGGTGGCTCAGAAGGCGGACTCGACAGTTCTGGTCGACGACGATGACGGGGCGCGCGTGATCCGGGAAGACCCGGGCATGTTCGAGATTGACATGTTCTCAGAGGAGGAGGCCGTAGACAGTGACATCTACTAGCGGGGGAGGAGCTATCGAGGTCCGCATGCGCGAACGGGACAAGCGGTTCTTCCGCGTTCTCGGGCAGCTTCATCGGTACATGCGCCGCGAGATGGAGTGGGCGGTGCGACACATGACTCTCTGGGCGCAGCGCGAGATGCAGTCTGCGTTCCGCGACCAGCGCCAGCCCGGAGGCGCCAGGTGGCAGCCGAACCGCGGACGGTATGCTGACATTAAGGCGTCGTTCGGGCAGACAAAGGTGGGCGTGCTGTCGGGGGAGCTCCAGAACTCATTCCATTCTGAGATGTACGCATCGGCGCTTACAGGGATCGCCTCGTCGGATATGCTGCTAGCGGTATGGTTCTCCACCGGCGCGGGAGCGCCTGGGCTTCACGCTTTCACGAAGGGCGGGACGACCTACTTCTTCTTCCTGCATGAGTCGCCGCCCGAGCGGCCGATCATCCCAGCATTCCGATACACCGAGCAGAAGGCCGCGAAGACCAGCGGCATGATGCTGGAGCGCGGAATGAGGAGGTTGCATAGTGCCTGAGTTGCGCGACAATATCACGCTGCTGTCTGACCAGATTGACTTTTGGACCCTGGGGCTCACGATCTCTACCTGGATGCAGACGCAGTGCGACGATATGGACTTCGAGCGATCCGCGACGGAATCCCGCGAGCAGCAGAGTGCTCCGATCCGGGTCGTTACTATGCTCAAGCGGTTCGGCTTCGACGAGTCCAGCGGGACGAACTGGACGCACGGCGGCCAGGTCAGCTATGAGTTCACAATATCCGCGCCGGCCAAGTACGAGGCGCAGGCGCAGAAAGACGTGGAGCAAGCCACCGGAAAACTGATTGAGCTTCTCAATAGAGCGGAGTCCCCGCCCTTCGGGGTGACGGACCCGATCATTACGAAGGTGCATGTCAGCAGCGCAGATCGCGTTGCGCTAGATGCAATTGCAATGACCGTCTCGATGTTCGTAAGGGGGGCGTAATGCCGAAGGAGGACAGCGCGAAGACGACCGGCGGGGCCGGGGCGAAGAAGGCCGCCCCCCGGAAGGAGAAAAGCAAGTACCGGACCCTGATCTATGCCGGAACCAGGGCCGCGGAGATAACTGCCCGGGGCAGCCGCCGGCGGGTAAAGCCCGGGGACAAGGTCAAGCTGCTCAGAGCCGAGGCGGAAGCCGAGCTCTCCCGCAGCGGGCACTTATGGAATGAGAAGGACGGGGGTAAGTAGATGCCACTTGGACTGCCGTATCTCGGGGACAATTGCATCCTCGGAGTGTGCCTGCAGCAGGAGACAGGCAGCACCTCATGGGATGGAGACGCGGGCGATATGACGTACCTCCTGCCGCGTCCAGGCGGGGTGACTCCTGGTGAGAACCAGAACCAGTCTCCCGTATCACTGCTCAAGGTCGACGAGGAGTTCGTCGTCAAGGGGGTTAAGTATTTCACGGGCTCGTTGACGCTGGCGGGATCGTATACCGACCTCGAACGGTTCTTCTGGCTCGCCCTCTCGGGGACGCTTACCACCACAGGGGCGGCCGATCCGTGGAGCCATGAGATCACGAAGGCGGACAAGCTGGAGTACGGCCGCCTCCGCTGGTATCGCACTGACCTGGCTGTAGCGTCGGGCGAGGTGGAATACTTCGAGGCGCCGAACATCGTCGTCAACAGCATCCAGGGCTCCTGTGACTTCGAGGGCGACATGGAGCTAACCCTGGGGATTGTCGGCGAATACCCGAACACGACCCCAGAGACCGAGGCGAGCCTTCCGTCGGTCAGCCGGATCGAGCCAGTGTCCTGGGATCACCTGTCGCTGACGATCGACGACACCGCTGACTACGCCGTTCGGGCGGTCAACTTCAGCGTCGAGAACCCGGTCAACGAGGGGCGGGGCGCGATGAACATCGCCGACTCCGCAGACTCCCTGATCGCCATAACCCGATCTGGCCCGCGGGTAGTGAAGTTCGGTTGCAAGGCCGTCCTCGACAAGGACTCCGGAGTGGATACAGCGCTGATAACCGGGGCCGCCCTGGAGGGAGTGAACCAGATCAAGTTCGCCAACGGCGCGGCGCCCGAGCACGCGCTGACTCTGGACTTCGGCCCGGGGGTTGTCGAGCCGATCCAGCGGGCTCCCGCAGGCTGGGGCGAGATCGAGCGTGACGTCAGCGTCCGCGTTCTGAACGGAGCGTCCACGGACTCGATCACAGCGACATTCGAGAACGGGACCGAGACCATTGCCAGGTATACCCCGTGATCGACCCTGACGAGGATCTGGAGCAGGAAAAGCCCGAAGAGACTCCCGAAGGCACGGAGGGGGTAGACGGGGCGTCGACCCAGGACGCCCCTGAAGCCCCTGCGCCGCTCCTGGGGCGGATACCGATCCGGCTACGTCATCCAATACCCCAGAAGGACGGTTCGCCTCTGAGGGTCATCTACATTGGCACGATGCGGGGGCGTCAGGCGTTGCTCGCCGGCGCCGCCCCTGTCATCCGGGCGCGGGGGGAAGACCTCAAGGACAATCCGCAGAAGCTGAAGCGGCTCGAAGACATGGCGCGGGCGGTTGCCTGTGCCTGTTCAATTACCCCGAAGGTGGTCAACCGCCAGCCGGAGCCCGGGGAGCTCTGTGTCGACGACATCCATCTGGAGGACGTCTGGGAGATATACGTTGAGGCGGTCCCTATGTCTGCCAGCGTGTTCTACGGCACGGACCGCACTATGGACGGCCGTCTCGACGCGGCCCTGAAGCAGCATCAGCTAGAGGTCCTCAAGTTCGAGTTCCGTTGCTGCCGGGAGCTCGGGGTGGACCCGCTTATGATCCGGCGGTTGGAGAACGAGGAACGAGCCTATCTGCTATCCCTGATCCAGGCCGGCGACGCTCTCCGGGCGGAACACCCGGCGCTCTTCGGTCTGGCGAAAAAGAAGCGGTGAGATGGACGTAAACAGACGTGTCGCGCTGGTCACAACTGTGCAGGATCGCATGAGCGGCAAGCTCGGCAGGATGGGAGCAGCCGCCCGGCGGTTCATGGGGGTCCTCCGGAACGTCGGCTTCGCGGCCGTAGCTGCCGGCACCGCCCTGGTGGCGGCCACGAAGAAGGTCGCGCAGTGGGGCGCGGCGGTTTATGATGCGCACACGCAAACAGGGATCTCCATCGAACGGATGCAAGCGTTCTCCTACGTTTCCGAGCAGTTTGGAGGGAGCACGGATACCGTCGCCAAGGCGCTGCGCGGAATGAGTACCTTCATGCGGATGGCCGACAGCGAGACGTCTGAACAGGCCGAGACCCTGCAGAAGCTGAACCTCGAATACGAGGAGTTAATGGGGCTACAGCCCGACGAGCTCTTCCTGCGAGTGACGGACGCCCTGGAGCAGAATACCGAGGGCATGGAGCGGATGACGTCGGCCTCGATCCTGTTCGGTGGCCGGTACGCGCAGCAGGTCCTCGGGATGATGGAGCAGAGCGAAGGCACGATCCGCGACTCTGTGGACGGGTTCGAGCAGCTTGGTCTAACCGTCGGCACGGACACCGTGACGAAACTCAAGCGCTTCGACGACGCGATGACGACGCTCGGCTACATGCTGAAGGAGATGCTGGCGGAGGGATTCGAGCCCCTCCTGCCGACGATCAAGGACCTGTTGCGATCCTTGATTGAGATGGCGGCCGATGTTATGCCGGCCCTGGTTCCGGGGCTGGAGGCGGTAGTCAACCTCCTGGACCTGTTCGCCGTAGCGCTCGACGCGGCGATGCCGCTGATTAAGGGGACGGCCGAGCTCGCCGGATGGCTCGGGGAGCAGATCGGGATCGTTGCCGAGGTGCTCGGCGGCTTCCCGGAGCTTCAGCGCGAAGCCGTGGACGGGTTCAAGGACCTCACCGACTCGATGAAAGATGCCGTCGAAAGCGGGGTTCTCCCGGTCGATCAGGCCGCGAGTCAGTTGCGGGGACATATCGACCTCCTGTCGGATACGTTCGGGGTACATTCCGCGGCCGTCCGGCAGGCGCGAGACGCATATCGAGAGTTCCTGGCCCAGCTTGCCATCCTCCAACAGGACATCGGCGAGGTTCAGCGCAACCTCGAAGCGTCGGTAATTGCGGGCACGACAGACATCGACATTGCCCAGGCTCGATACGAGCAGGTGCTTCGTGAGAACGCGGACGCGATCGAGGGTGGGCGCGAGGCCCTTAATGTGCTCCATGAGGAGCAGCAGAAGATCGCCGACGACGTGCAGTATTACATGAACTACGTCTCGGGCGGCGGCATCGGAGGCGAGGACGAGCTCGCCGCGGCTCAGGCGGCTCTGGACGCGATCAACGAGCAGATCGGCGAGGCCGAAGAGTCTCAGCGCGGATACAACGAGACGCTCTCCCAGGGCACCCGACAGCTCGCACAGTACGCCTCAAACCTCCGCGACGAATACGCCCAGGGGATGATCTCCGCAAGCGAAGCGGCCGAGATGCTCCGGACCCAGATCACGGAGTATAACCGCTACGCCCAGGGCGACTACGGGACGCATCAGATACAGAACGCCGACCTGGCCGTGACTCAGTTCATCGGCTCTCTGGAGGGGGCAACCTCCGCCAGCGAGGATCTGGACTCTGCGACGTCGGGGGCGGCCGGCTCATTCGCCGCCCTGGAGGACCGGGAGAAGAAGCTGCTGGAGGGATACGAGTCGGAGCTCGCGCCGAAGCTCCTCCAGAACATCGCGGACCGGGCGGAGAACGAGCGGGAGTATTTCGAGATGGTTTCCGAGCAGCACGCGACATATATGCAGCAGGTCGAGGAGCGATGGGAGGCCGAGGGGGAGCGGGTGCGGTTGCTGTCCGAGGCCGCCAGCCAATATTTCGAAGTTCTCGGCTTTGAGAGCGCGAAGGCGATGGAGAGGGCATACTCCGAGATGTCGGAATCTTCGATCGAGAAGATGATAGAGGTCGCCGAGACGCAGCGCGAGATTTACGAAGAGCTTACCGAGATCGCGGCGCGATATTGGCGGGTCCTCGGATATGAGTCGCAGAAGGCCATGGTCGACGCGATGGAGGAGATGTCGGATGAAGGCATCGACGCACTCCGCGAGAACGGCGAGGAGATGTACGACCAATGGCGCGAACAGGCGCTTGCCGTCCGAGACACGATGGTCAGCATCGTCGACGCCCTCGAAGCGCAATGGGTCCAGTGGATGCAGACCGGCAAGTTCTCCTGGTCCGATCTCATCAATCACATGGAGATGGAGATAATAAAGCTCGTCGCGACGGCAGCGTTCAAAACACTGATGCAACTCGTCTTCGGCGGCGGCGGAGTCGGGGGGGCCGTAATGGGGCTGTTCGGGCTCCATGCTGGCGGGAATCCAGTTGGACAGGCGGGGGGAATCCCAGGGGCACATGGGGGCCTCTCCCTGCCGGATGTAGGGCCATATGGCGACCGCCATCTCGTTGCGATGGAGCGGGGCGAGGTGGCCGTCTCGGCCGCAGCCAATAAAGCCATACAGCAGGGGACGCACCCGACCGCGGGGAGCTCGGCGGGGGGGGACGTGCATATCCACAGTCATTCAGTATTCTCGACTCTATCGGAGGTCGAGCTCGCGCGATTGCGTCACATGAACTCGAAGCACAACCTCGGGGGGGTATCTTAATGGCCGGCGGGATCTTCTCTGACGTCGTGATTCCGGGACACGCCGCGTGGGACGGGGTCCAGCTTTACCTCGCGACCGTCAAGTCTACGTTCCCGCGCCGGGCGGTTCGCCTGCAGGCCTTCATCCCGCGGCACACTAACGATAGAGTCCAGGCTGTCGCGGAGATGCTGGACGGCGAGCGAAGCGTGCAGCAATTCGGCGCCGATCGCCACGATGTCAAGCTGCGCGATGTATTCGTCTCCGCGGACCAGGCTCTTGTCATCGAACAGATGGCTCGCGATGCGCAGCCGGTCACTGTCTACGGGCCGATGCCGCCGGGGTATTCTCTGCACGCGCCGCTCTGCTCGACCCTCAACGGCGACCCGGAGAGCGGGGCGCAGGACGGGGGAGGATGGCGCGTAGGTTCGGGGGATTACAGCAAGGCGTATGTATACCTTCCCGACAATGTGTCCTATGGATACGCGGCGGAGTTCGACCCGGAAGCCCCTCTCTTCGTCCCCGGGTTGCTGATCCATCCGCCGACCGCTGTCGCAGCGGACACGTACTCCGCGATGTATCCGCCCTTCGGTCGGGCGTTTGTCTCCTATAAAGGATACCGCAACCTCGTCCCGAACGCCCTCTTCGGGGATGTCTCCGGCAGCATGCCGGTGAACTGGACCGCCGACGGCCTGGACGAATACGGCGTCTCATCCTGCGGATGGAACTCCGACATTGCGGCGCTCTTCGCGGCAAAGGCTCCGACGGGAGCGGGCGAGATCAAGAGCGACAAGTTCGACGTTCCAACAGATCACGACGAGTATACAGTGACCGGGTTGATCGAATCCTGGGGAAGCTGCACCTGCCGGCTGTCGATTCGATGGTTCGACGGAGCCTCGGTTCTCAGCGACTCCGATCTGCCCTCCCGCTCGGGGTGTGTCCTCGAGGAACGCGCAGTCACCCGCCCGGCCGCGGCGGATGGAGCGAAGTTCGTCTTTAAACACGGCTGCGGGTTCGCGCGGTTCTCCATGCCGCAATTCATCCACTGCGACGCCTCCGCAGATCGGTTATACGCGCATCAGATGTTTATTGGCGGAGGCGGCGAGGACAACGTCGCGTGGATCAATGGCTCGGCGGGGGAATGGACCCCGCTGCTCGGCCCCGTCGCCGATGGCTTTATGTATTTTGGCTTCGTAGGGGTGCCCGATCACAAGACGGATTATGAGGGCTCGACGAATGTGATCTTCTCCGTCTCGGGGGACAATGTCGACGAGCAGATGTCGCTCTACCTCACGTACAATGCGGGCACCTCCGAGCTCCGGGCGCGGCTTAGCAAGGATTGGATCGCAGTCGCCAGCGTAGACCTCGACGGCCATGAAGCAGGGGATTTCTATGCCTGGTCGCTTGTGGTCAAGAACGATGCCTCGGCGCGATTCCGCTTCGTCCGCCTCGATGACACGGGGGTCTATACTGCATCGGTTGGCGCCGGCGCCCTCGTCTATGGCGATCGCTTCCGGATCGGCAATCGCTGCACCCTGCACGGATCGGGAGAGGCTCGGGGCGACCTCCTGCACTCGTCTTTCGGGATAACCGCGGTCGATGATGACAGCGACGAGCTCGAGGGATATGTCAGCAACCTCGCGAAGCCGGAGGTCCAGGAGCTGTATACTCGGACGCAGGGCCGCGCATATCTCCTCCGCCCGAATCTCAAGCGCGACCCCTTCAACCCCGGACAGTTCTCGGGAGATATCGATCTCCTCGAGCTCCTGGAGTTCTGACCATGCCGTCGAATATCATCCCGCGGGCTCTCTTCTATCGCAACGCGATCGAGGTCTCCTATTGCTGGGACCATCGCGGCGCGGGGGATGTGCAGGAAGACCCGCAGATATTGCAGCTCTCGAGCTATTTCGACGCCATGGGGAATGAGTATCCGGAGTATTGCATCGCGCTGCGGTATCAATCAGGAGAACCCGACTGGGCGGACTCCTCCGAGGGGATAATCTCTCTCGAACCGTGGGCTCTTAATATTCTCGCCTATGTTGACGAATATCGGCAGACGCAGATCGGCGGCGGGCCTCCCGGGTCCGGGTGGATTGATCCGCTGATCGACATCCGCATATGCGCTGCCGGCAATCCGATCACCTCCGGAATGACCGCAGCGCAATTAGGAGCAGCATATGGCGCCGCAACATCATACTCCTGGCTCGCCCGCCCGATCTGCCGGGGCTGGAACGCATGGTACTTAGACCCCGCATCAGGTTCGCCTCTCGCCTCCTGGCAATACGGCGTCATCATCGCCGCATATCCGACGAGCGCCGCCGGGCCGGGATCGCTCTGCGAGGCCTTCGCCGCCGAGGTCATCGGGCGGGGGAATGTCCTCGAACAGGCCCCTGTTCAGCAGGTGCATTGCGCGGTCGATTTAGACGCATCCTCTCTCTCGCTCCACAGCAGCTATACAGGCGACAGCAGGAGCGATCTCCCCGCCAACATATCCGAGACGATAGACAGCACGCTCAAGAGCCCCTCATGGCGTGTCAGTGCGTTTCTCGAGGGAGCCAACGCTGACGAGGAGGAGATCGAGGTCACGGAATACATACGCTCGGAGAGCCGGACGCAATTATTCCGCGACATGATAGACTTCCCGAAGACCTGGGAGCTTCAGGCATCGAACCCCGGGGCCGCGATTCTAAAGCACCTGGACAGCCTCGACGAATGGGAGGGGCGCATCTTGCGCTTCGAACTCCAGGTCGGAGTGGGTCTGACCTTCTACTCGGTCGCGCAGCGCCGCGTATATGTTCGTATGGCCTCGCGCAGCAGCGGGCAGGGCGGGCAATTGAGGTTTGAGGGTCTCCGCGAGAGGATCGCCGACTTGCCTCTTTGTTATCTGTGCCCGGAGGAGACGTGGGAGGAAGCGTACCTCGAATATGATGATATCTGTCCGGTCGCCTTGGCCTTCATGGCGCTGATCGATGCCGGGCTCCGTCCGACGGAGGAGATGTTCGCGCACGATTGGCCCTGGTTATTCGCCCGCGCGTGCAGCCTCGTCTCGAACCGGACATACACGGACGAGGCGCTCGGCGAGATGTCCGTCGGGGAGTGGCTCGAGGATATCCTGCAGACCTTCGGCCTCTTCATCTCGACGGCGAATAATCGCGTCCTGCTATGGTCGCCCTGTTGGTATCGCCCTTCGATGCGGGTGCATACCGTGGACATGGACGCCCCCGGACACGGAGTTCAGTCATACGATCAGCGATTTTCAACGCACCAGGTATACGATCTGCTCGCCGCCTCATGGTCGGAGACCGTCGGGGGGAGCGAGGTCGAGATGGAGATTGAGTACAGGCCCCCGACGCCTCGCCGCACCGAGCGGCTTGACTTCGACGATATAGAGATCGAATACGCCCTCGATTCCGCGCCCGACCTATCGGCGACAACAGGACACGCCGGGGTCTATGCCCTTCTCGCCGCGATCGCACAGGCTACCGCGTATCATACCCATATATTGACCCTCCGGATGGACAAGAGAGCTCTTCAGTACGCTATCGGCGACAAGGTCGTATTCTCCTCCGAGCGTCTCGGATATGACGAGACCGCGTTCGCGATTACAGAGATTGCTGCCGGGCTGAACGAGAACATGGTCGAGGTCGTCATGCGGTACTGGCCCCTATGGAGGGGGGCGGCAAGCACATGGCAGGATGCGTCTCGTCTGCTCGGCATATGGCGATGGGCAACGCGGCTCAATTACGAGCAGCCCTGTTATATCCTCGGGCTCAATCGCGTGCCCTGGAGGGCGTCCATCGGGGCGAGTGACTGGACGATCCTCGACCAGGCGCGCAATGTCAAAGGCTCGTGGCAGGGGGGGCTTATCAAGCGGCAGGTCGCGGGCGATTATGATGCGGTCGCGCGGCTCGATGATGGGGCCTCCATCCCGGCCCTGCATCAGCCGGATGATGAAAGCGTCGATACCTTCGAGGTCCAGGTCGCCCTCGAGGGATGGATACAAGAACTGTTCCACCCTGTTGACGGATACGGGGAGGGATATTTCCCTATTCTCTTCTGGTGGGATGCGGGACACGATAACGAATATCACACGCTCGGAATCTGCGCGAGAGCCCCCTCGGGGGAGTCTATCCCGACGCCCCGCGACTCCTTTTGGTTCTTCGGGGTCCCCGATATCACAGGCGACCCCGCCCCATCATGGCCGCTCGGGACCTCTTGGCACGCTCTCGCGACGGGGCCTATCGGCGTCGGAACCCCGACATCGAGCTCCCCGCTTTCCGACCCTCATCCGCGGGTGACATCCCTCGTCGCGCAATGGGGAGAGCAGACCGATTCGTATGCCCAGGGATATATCCGATATTTCTCCCTGTACGTAAACGGCCGCTTCGCGGGCTCTGACATCCGCGATCCTCTGGGGGGGCCTCCAGTGAGCAACCGGCTCCGGTTGCGCTCATATTACGATAACGGAGCAGGACTGCACGCCGGAACAGTGCGGCAGTGGAAGTCTGCCTCGGCGGTTCCGCAGAATGAACTCTGCGGGCCGAACGGGGTCGACCCGCTCTACCCATGAGCGGGGGAGTTGCTGGCCGGACAGCGGGCGCGTATACTGACTTTGAACCGACAGGCGGATCAATCGACGCCGGGAAGGAAGGCAGAACATGAGAAGCAGCAAGATCAAGGGGCCGATTCCGGGTTCCGTTCCATACATCAAGGCTTTCGGTACACCGACGACGGACGACCTCTACGTTCTAGAGGTGACGACCGGGGGGCCGGGAGGCACTGCCGAGATCACAATCTCCAGCGACTTAGACGACGGGGTAGCGGCAGCGACCGTCTCCTCCGGGTCGCCGATCGACCTGGGGACTGGCGGCGGGAAGGTCGTCATCGTCTTCGACTTCCTCAGCGAGGGCGATAAGTGGACGGTATCGACCCGCGCATCTGGCGTCATAGAGCAGCCGATGGGCGTCCAGACGAACTCCAGCGGCCAGATCGCTTCAGCCGGGGTCGGCCTGGATAGCGGGCTGCTCACCCGCGGGGCTCCATCCGCGGCGGCTCAGATCATCGCATCCGGCGAATCGAAGGCCGCGGACTCTTTCGACATGGCTGGCTGCAAGGGGCTGATGATCCGGATGCCCTCAGCATGGACCGCAGCCGATATAGGATTCGAGACGGCCCTGTTCGACGGGGGCTCCTTTCAGCCCTTGTATGCGGGGGGCTCGCGGGTCACGGTAGCCACGGACGCATCCAGGGACGTTGCGGTCGTCGGGGACGATCTGGACGCCCTGAAGGCCGCCTTCGCCGTGAAGCTCGTATCGCTGGATACCGGGGACGGGAGCGCCGAGAACCAAGGCGCCGAGCGCGTTCTCATCGTCACGAAAGCTGGTTAGTCCGGTGTTCGAGTCGCTCACATCCGCGATTATCGCGCAGGCTGCCGCCGCTTCACAGGGGCTCAGCATCCCGGGCTGGGCTGTCTGGATCATCGGGACTAGCATCGGCCTCGGCGGGCTCGGCTGGACGGTCGCCGGCGCTGTCGTAAAGAAGGCCCGGGCCGAAGGGAAAGCGCATGGAGCGCTGGAGCAGCGGGTGGCGCAGACCGAGCAGGACGCCAACGACCTGTGGAGCTGTCACCGGGCGCAGGACGAGAAAATCAATAAAATGAACGAGACGCTGACCAGGGTCGACGAGCGGACCGAGACAATCCGCGAGGATCTGAAAACGCTGGTCCGGCAAACACGCCGGCAAACACAAGGGAGATGATATGGGGCTCAAGCGAACGCGCCTGGTGATTGCCCTGATCGTGCTGGCGATCTGCATCTACGTGCTGATCTCAGCGGAGGACAAGGTCGAAGCCCTCGAGGCGTGCGCGATCCCGATCGCAATCGTCGGCGGGCTCTACCAAATCAGTGAGGGGCGATGGCCTTCGCAGTTGCATTTCTTGGACCGCCTTACCGGCCGGGACTCGATGGGGGCGAATGGCAGCCCCCCGCACTATACGGCCCTGGAGGCCGACCCCGACGAGGGTCGAGGCTAAACCGTGCGCCCCATCGACAGGATAATCGTCCACCATTCGGGCTCTCCCGGGGGTAGCGCCGAGTTCTTTCGGCGCGTTCATGTTGATGAGTTCGAGTGGGATGACATCGGATATCATCGCGTGATCTGCAACGGTGTCTCCTGGGGCGGGTATCCGGCGCCCCCAGACGGTACCGTCCAGCCCGGTAGATCCCTGGAGGAGGTAGGGGCTCACTGTCGCGGATACAACAGGACCTCGATCGGCATCTGCCTGGTCGGGGACTTCGAGAGTCAGTGGCTGACGCCGGCACAAATGGAGGCCCTCATACCCCTCCTGGAGCGCCTGTGCGGGCAGTACGGGATAGACCCCGCCTCCTCCATCCACGGACACGGCGAGCTTCTCGACACGTCCTGCCCGGGCGCTAACATGGCGCAGTTGCTCCCGAAGATCAGGGCGACCGTCGCACGGCGTCTCTCTGGAGGGGCGCCCGGGATGAAGCCTCGGCGAACCCGAAAGGAGCGACCCTGAAGAAGGTCCTGGCCGGGCTGCTGGTCGGCGCGTTGCTGGTTCTCGCCGCAGCGTTGCTGTTGACGCGGGGCTGCGGGTCGCGTAGCGTATCTGTGCTCTCGGGGATACGGGGCATCTTCGACGAGCATCGTTCCTTTCCTGTTGCGGAGACCCCGGGGCTCGTAGCGAAGGGCTCCGGGGTCGTCGTCATTCCTAAGCCCCCGAACCCCGACACCTCTCAGGAGGGCCATACGGCGCCGCCAGGCGGCGCTAGCGGGCAGGGCCGTGTGTTGGCGTCCGACGAGGGGGCAACGGGCACAGCAGCCGCCTCTGACAGCCTGGCGGTCGATCTGACCCTGGTCGACGACGGGGAGAAGCTATCCGCGGACCTATGGGTCGGCGGGCATCAGGTGGAGTGGCTCGACTGGCAGGTGCTCCGCCGGCGCTCCAGGTGGGAGCCGTGGAACGCCTATATCACCGCGAGGATCGCTGCTGACGGCGTGACCCCTTACGCCGGGGCCTCATACACGTTCTGGGAACCGGGGCGCAAGCTCAGCGTCCAGGCCGGCGTAGGAGGCGACGTCCGGAGCTTCTCAACTCTGGGGCTGGAGCTCCAGGGAGCCCGGAACCTGACCGACCATCTCCGCGGGCATGTGTCGGGGGGGTACGGCGTAGGGGAGGCGGCCGGCGCATACATCGGCGCCGGCCTGACCTTCGACCTTTAGTCGCCGGGCTGGCCGACCTCCTCCCGGGCCAGCCGCCCGCGCTCTCTCAGAATCGCATGAGACATGTCGAGCATCGCCAGGTGAAAGCTCCGGGTCCGCCCCTGGGCCTCGCCATTGAGGGCCACCGCGAAGTGCCCCTCGTCGTCTTCGACGATCGTCCCGTCTATCCGGTGCCCGTTGACCCGCGTCCTGATTCGCATCGCTCCTACCTCCCACTTCTGCACGTCCTCGTCGCTCCGGACGATCATGTTCGCGACGACCTGCGGGACCGCGCCGGGCAGTAATACACGGCGCGGCTGATCCGGTCCTCCTCCAGATCCTCGGCGGCGGGCTGAGCCGAACAATACAGGGCCGCACCGCACCCGGGGTATCTGACCAGCGTCTCGGCCATCCGTATCCGCCTCCAACCCTCCATCGTTAGCTCCTCTCGGCAGTGGTCGCAGATTCCGTGTGACTCAGCCATCCCCGGCAATCGGGTGCCGCACCACGCGCATCTCATATGCCCAGTTCCTTGGCGCGATGGCCCTTCGCCGCGCACTTGTGTACGGCAGCCATCTCCTGCACCTTGCGGCACTCGGTGGCTCCCGCGCCCTCTACCTTGAGCGCAAGCACGTGCCCGAGTAGCTGGCGGAATATGCGGGCGTCTACAGTGACGCCCACACTGCCACACCACAGGGGCCAGCAAGCGAAGTCCAGGTCGGCCCCGGTCAGGTAGGCCCGCTTGCCGCCTTCTCCGCGCAACCACTTTCCGTGCTCTGTCAGTATAGCGTCCAGCTCCATCTGGTCCATCAAAGCTCCTCTCCGCACTCGGGACAGTCCGCCAGGCCCCCGGACCACCACTCGCCGCAGTCCTGGCACTCCCACCACCCGCACTCCGGGCAATGGGTTTCATGCTCGCCCATCCACGAGCCGCAATGCCCGCACTCGTAGACCGGCGCGAACGACTCGCTCCGGCAGTGGGGGTTGGGGCACATTGCGTAGGGCTCGTCGAGGGCGGTAGCGGTGACTCGGTGCGACCTCCGCGGGACGTAGTCGGGGAAAACCGCTCCGCAACCAAGGCACCTAAGCATCGCGGGGCTCCAGGTCGCCGATTATCATGTCCGCTCCTTTCCGCCGTGCAGGCTGTGCTGCAACCACTCCGGGAGGCTGTGCTCCCAAACGTGCAGGGCGAGCGTGCCAGAATTGTAGCGGTCTCTGGCGATGTCGATGGCATCGTCGTACAGGGCGCCGCCGCCGTCCGAGGTGCGGGCGACGTAGTAGTCGGCGCTCCCCCGCCTCGGAAGGTCGTCTCCGGGGCATACCTCCTGCACCGTGACGTGTCCGTTCCGTATCCCCCACTCGATCGTGTCGAGCCCGCCCAGCGTGTCGATCCGGTGGCTTATTATCGCTCCCCCTGATCGATTGCCGCTTCCCAGCGGTCTGCGGCCTCCACCAGCG
>CAZQNC010000011.1:0-23873 GCA_964594625.1 uncultured Thermoplasmatales archaeon
CGTGCCAGTGCTGCCGGGGTGAACACGGGGGTTTCGACCTCCCACCAGTGTATCTGCCGTTGTTCCTTTGAGAGCATGGCGATGCTGCTGAGCAGCCGGGGCAGGCTGTCGCTGATGCGGATGCCCGTCACGGCGTGGCTGAGCTCGCCGTTGTCGATGGTGATGGCGGCATCCCGTGGAATCGTGGAAAAATCTCCGGTATGGTAGTTCTGGAAGCGGGTGTACCAGACGTTGGTGACGAGCAGCCCGTGGTCGACCTCGCGTATCATGTCCTCGAGGGAGCTGTCTCCAGGTGTGACGACGACGTTCCATGGATGCGGCGCGATGAGCCCGGCGTTTGCCGTGGTTGTCGTGTCATAGGCGTGGGCGGTCGACGTGTTGTGCAGGTATGATGCCAGCTGTCCCCGGTCGAGTATGGTGGTTTCCCCGGTGGCGACGCCTTCGTCGTCGAACCGATGTGAGGCGATACCCTGGGGGTGGATGCCGCTGTCCTTCAGGGTGAGCCGGGGGCTGGCTACCGTGCTGTCCAGTCTGTCGGCGAGAAACGACATGCCGCTGTCGACGTAGAACGCGGAGGCGAACGCGGCGACGTGCTGCAGGAGGTTGGCGAAGGCCAGGCTGGAGAAGACGACGTCGTAGGTGCCGTGTTCGCCCTGCCGTGGGCTGCCGGCTCGTATGGCGTCCCGGGCTGCCCGGGTGCTGGTGTTGCTGTCCAGGCCATCGAGGGTTCTGGCGCAGTGAACCGCGTGGCCTGACCCTCCTTCGCTGGCGAAGGCTCGTACGGACAGCGTGGCCCAGCTGTTGTCGTCCGTGTCGGTGATGCCCTCGGATGAGGCGATTTCGACGTGTTCCGTTCCGGCGGAGAGGATGCCGGCCGCCATGTCGGCGCTGTCTGTAGCCCGGGTGATGGTTTCCGCTGCGATGGGGATGAGATGGTCCGTGTCGGTGACGGTCGGGTCGTATGGTTTGTCGCATGCGGGTGTCGTGCGCTGCCGTCCGATGCCGTGGTAGCTGTCTTTGGGGGTGAGCAGAGGGATGATGTCTGCGCCGTTGGTGATGGCTTGTTTGACGGCCTGCTTGTCCGGGTTTTCCAGGGTGAGCAGCAGGCGTTTTTTGCCGGCGGACATGAACAGGCTGAGCTGTCGGCTGTGCCAGTTTTTGACGACGGAGATGTCGCTGTTGTGGAACTTTATCTGTGTCTCCTGTCGCCGTTCGAGTCTGGCGACGGCGTCGTTCATCCCGGCTTTTTGTGCCATGTGGACGGCCTGTTCTATCATCGGACGCGCACCTCCCTGAGGCGGAGGGCTGGCCCGCCGGTGGTGACGGGGATGGGCTGCATGGGGTCGCCCTTGCCGCATGTCGCGGGATGGAGCTCCAGGCTGTTGCCGACTGCGTCGATGGACTGGTAGAAGCCTGGGGTGGTGATTTCGAGGGCTGGATGCCTGACCGGATGGGTGATTTTTCCGTTTTCGATGGCGTATGCTTCTTCGCCGACGTATTTCTGGTTGTACCGTTGGTCGTCGATGTTCCATTCCATGAAGGTGGCCATGTAGATGCCCCGGTCGACGTCCTGGATGAGCTCGTCCAGCGTGTGGTCGCCGGCCTCGATGTAGGTGTTGGCCATTCGGACGATGGGCTCCCGGCTGTAGGCGGCGGCCCGGGCGGCCCCGTTGCTGGTGGTGTCCATCTGACGGGCGCTTTCTCGGTTGTGCAGAAAGCTGTTGATGACCCCGTCGCGTATCAGGTATCTTTTTGTGGCCGGGATGCCTTCGTCGTCATACTGGTAGTGGCCGTAGGTGTTTGGAATGGCCGGGTCGTCGATGACCGATATGCGGGAGGTGCCGATGCGGGTGCCGAGCATGTCGGGGGTGACGAAGGAGGTGCCGGCCTGGGCTGCCTCCCGCCCGAGGATGCGGTCCGCCTCAAATGGATGACCGCAGGATTCGTGGGCGATGATGCCGGATACGTAGGGGCCGATGACCAGGTCGAGTGTGCCCTCAGGCGGGGCTGTGCCCTCTTTCAGGAGCCGGTGGAGGAAATCGATGTCGTGGTCGAGGGTGTCGCCGACGTTCCATCCGGTTGCGTGTTCCCAGCCGCCGGTGCTGCCGAACTGGCGGTTCATCTGCTCGGTGTCGCCGTTGGCTGCCACGGTGACAAGATAGTACAGGGAGAGCCGGGGCTCCGTCGCCGTGATGGATGTGCCCTCGGTGGTACGGTAATGGCTGTGCATGACGCCATCTTCGTAGGAGAAAAACCGGGAGACGGTGTGCTCTGCAGCCCGGCTGTCGAGCTCCTGCAGAAAGGCTATCTTGGCGTCCCAGCCGGGGAATGGTTTCTGCATGGAGACATTCCAGCTGTCCGTCACCCCGGCGTGATCGGCGAACGAAATGGGCTGTTTTTTGTGCTGGCCCCCGGCGTCTTGCATGGCCTGTGCTGTGGTTTCCCGGACGGCCTCCCGGGTCAGGATGTTGGTGGCGGCGAAGCCCATGGCCCCGTCGACGAGGACGCGTACGGAGAGGCCGCGCCGCTCGCTTTGTTCGGCTCCTTCGACCTGGCCGTTTGACATCACGATGCTGGTGCCCGTTGTTGCTTCGATGCGGGCTTCGGCGTAGGATGCCGCCCCGGCATGTCTGAGGGCGTATGCTGCGAGGTCTTCGTCTATCATGCTGTGCACGTGCGGACAACATTGCGCCGTAGTTAATGTTTTGCTCGAGATGTATGCATAATGGATAAATACGAGCGCCAGATGTAAAGGGGAGAGACATGAGCAGGGCAATCCGCGTGCAATGGAAGACCGTGTGCATGGCCATAGCGGCCATGCTGGTGGTGGGCCTGACAGCACCTGTTTTTTCCGCTGTTCCAGTGGCGGGCAGCGAGGAGCAGCTCACCGTGACCTATCGGTTTCAGCAGCCGATGGTGCAGCAGGTCGATATTGCCGGTGAAACATATGATGCCGTGACGATGCCGGACGGTGCATCTGCCAGCCGGCCCGGCGAACCACGGCTGCCCGCCCGGGGAGCATACATCCTGCTGCCGCCCGGCACCATGCCGGGGGACCTCACCGTGACGACCCGGGGTATGCGCTCGCTGGGCGCCGGCTACCATGTTCCCCCGATGGGGGAGGCGACACCGCTCTCGCAGCCCATGGCGGCATCTCCGCCGGCGTCGGGACCCGTGTACGATACCAATGAGCCGTTTCCCGGACAGCTGTACGACGTGGTCGATGTGCAGTCTTGCCGGGGCTACCGGGTGCTCATCCTGCGGCTCTACCCCGTACAGTATGTTCCCGTGACAGGAGAGCTCCGGTATTGCCAGCGGCTCTCCGTTACCGTCAATCTGACCGACGCACCGGGGGCAGACCTGTTCCGCGGCCTGGACACGGATCGGCAGACCGTCATGCAGCAGGTCGACAATCCCTCGGTAGCGGCCCGCTATACCTCCGTGGGCATGGTCACCGACGATGCCAGCCTTCTCATCATCACGGACAGCGCGCTTGAACGCAGTTTTACCGACCTCAAGGAATACCATGACGGCCACGAGGTGCAGACGGTTATCGCCACGCTGGATGACATCGGGGAAACCCCGGAGGATATACGGGACTACATCCGGCAGGCCTATCTCGACCGGGGCATCAGCTACGTGTTGCTCGGCGGCGACGTGGACGTGGTGCCCGACCGGCAGCTCTGGGTGGAGGGCATGGATGAAAACGTCACCCGGTATACGACCTATCTGCCCGCCGACCACTACTACGGCTGCCTTGACGGTCCCTACGACGGTGACGGCGACGGCAGATGGGGCGAACCCACCGACGGCGAAGGCGGCGGCGACGTGGACCTCATGGCCGAGGTATACGTGGGGCGGGCGCCCGTCGGCGACGCAGACGAGGCCCGCATGTTCGTGGATAAAACCATCGGCTATCTCAGCATGGAGCCCATGGAGACCCTCAAGAGGATGACCATGGTCGGCGAATACCTGGGGGACTACGGCATCGCGACCTGGGGCGGCACCTACGTCGACCAGCACATCGGCGCCTGCAGCGACGACGGCTACACCACCGAGGGGATTCCCGCGGACATGTTTACGCTGGACAAGCTCTACGACCGCGACTGGTCGGGCAACCGCTGGAGCAAGGAGGAGCTCATACAGCGGATAAACCAGGGCACCCACGCGGTCAACCATCTCGGGCATTCCTCGTACACCTACAACATGCGGATGACGCCCGAGGACCTCGAGCAGTTCAGCAACACCGATTTTTGTTTTATGTACTCGCAGGGTTGCATGGCCGGTGGATTCGACCAGGAGGATTGCATGGCCGAGCACTTCACCGTCAAAACCGAGCATGGCGCCTTCGCAGCCATCATGAACGCCCGCTACGGATGGTTCTGGTCCTACAGCACCGACGGTGACTCGCAGCGGTACCAGCGGCAGTTCTGGGATGCCGTGTTCGGCGAAGGTATCACGGCGCTGGGCCGGGCGAACCAGGATTCAAAGGAGGACAACCTGCATCTCATCGACCGTTCCTGTATGCGCTGGACCTACTATGGGCTCAACCTGTTCGGCGACCCGTCTGTCGCGTTGCGAATCAACAACGCTCCGGGGACACCGATGGCACCGGTCGGCGAGGAAAACGGGGAAACCGACAGCACGTATACCTATACCACGTCGACCAGCGACATCGAAGGCGACGATGTGTACTACCAGTGGGACTGGGGTGACGGCGGCACGAGCGAATGGCTGGGCCCCTACCCGAGCGACGCTGAGGTCAACATGTCGCACAGCTGGGCTGAGCGGGGCTTCTACGAGGTGAAAGCCCGGGCCAGGGACGGCCAGGGCGAGACCAGCGACTGGTCGGATCCATTGCGGGTGCGCATGCCCTACACCCCTCGGCTGCCGATGGTCCGTACCATCCTCGACTGGCTGCAGTGGCTGTTCCCCGGGCTGGGATGAAAAGAGCATTATAGCCATCGCCGATACAGAATACGATGGACCTGGTCGTTGAGGGGCAGCTCTATGTCGACGGTCGCCGTACCCGGGGCTGCGTCGGCATCGAAAACGGGCGCATCGTAGCGGTCAAAAAAGTGCTGCACGGCGAGCGGCATGTCGACGTCGGCGACAGCCTTGTTTTTCCGGCTGCCATCGACCCGCATGTTCATTTCAGGGAGCCCGGCCAGACGGACAAGGAGGACCTGTTTACGGGCAGCCGCGCTGCGGCATTGGCCGGCGTTACCACGGCGATGGACATGCCCAACAATGTCCCGCCGATTACGGATAGAGATGCGCTGCTGGACAAGGCACGGCGGGCCGCCGCCCGGTCATGCGTGGACATCGGCCTCTACGGCGGGGTTACCCCTGACGCCGACATTATGGCGATGGCATCGGACTGCATCGGGTTCAAGATATACCTGTCGGGGGACAACGACATCGTGGTATCCGACGAGATGCTTCCCGGCCTGCTCCGCCGGATGAAAGCAGGCGGCAGCGTGCTGGCCGTGCACGCCGAGCACAGCTCGTGTGTCTCTCATCAGCCTCCGGACAGCCTTGCCGAGCATGCCCGTCATCGGCCGGCGGGCTGCGAGGTCGAGGGCATACGGCGCATGCTCGAGGCCAACGCAGCTATCGGCGCCCGGCTGCACATCTGCCATCTGTCGTCGCCAGAAGCTGCAGCCCTGGTGCATCGGAGCAATGCGAGCGGCGGCGTGACCCTCCATCACCTGCTGCTCTCCCTGTCGTCGTCGTTTGAGTTGCCGGCCATGGGCCTGGTCAACCCGCCGCTCCGCAGCGAGAAAACACGGGCCGGGCTGTGGCACCTGTTCCGGCAGGGCGCCATCGACGTTGCAGAGTCGGACCACGCGCCGCATCTGCTGGAGGAAAAAAAGGATATGGCGGAGGCACCCTCGGGTATTCCCGGCGTGGACGCCCTGCTCCCGCTGCTGCTCTGGAGGGTCAAACAGGGCGAGCTCCCGCTGGAGCTCGTGCACCGGATGTGCTGCCGGCGGCCCGCCGCCATCTTCGGCCTTCCAAAGGGAGAGATAGCCCCCGGGAACGCGGCCGACCTTCTCGTGCTGGATTTCGAAGAGCGCCGCATTGCGCCACGCTCCAGGTGCGGCTGGAGCCCCTACGAGGGAATGCCCGCCGTCTACCCCCGGCAGGTATACCTGCACGGCGAGCGCATCGTCGACGACGGCGCGTTCGTCGGCGAGCCGGGCATGGGACAGGTGATGGCATGAGCATTCCAAACTGGATGGAGATTGTTCCCCCGTGGCTTCAAGTCATCTTGCTGGCCCTGGCCCCTATATCGGAGTTGCGAGGTGCAATTCCACTTGCCTTGTTACATTACCACATGAATCCTTATATTATCATTCCCGTCATCGTAGCTGCGAACTTTCTGCCGGTGCCCTTCATCCTGCTGTTTCTCCGCCCGGTCGAAGACTTTCTGCGGCGATGGCCGTTCTGGGCGAACCTGATGGACCGTATCTTTGAGCACACCCGCACCAAGACCCGGAAGCGCATCGAGCGGTGGGAATCGCTGGCCCTGATACTGTTCGTGGCCGTGCCGTTGCCGGTCACCGGGGCGTGGACGGGCAGCCTGGCCGCCTACCTGTTCGCCCTTGACTTCAAAAAATCATTGTTTTTCATCTTCGTCGGCGTGTGCATCGCCGCGGCCGTGGTCACCACCGCGGTCATGGCCGGCATCACCTGGTTTCTGTAGCCCGCGCAGCATCGGCGTTTTCCCCGGGAAAAGCATCGACACGGCTATAAGGATGACGGCGGCGAAGAGCAGCGCCACGACCGAGGGCAAAAACCCGCCCGTCGGCAGCTCGACAACGTACTGCAGCATGACCAGGCTTTCCCCGGACAGGATGCTGGCGATGCAGCCGAGATGTGTCGCCCGGCCCCAGTACAGCGTCGCCAGGACGGCCGGCGCCAGTACCACCAGCCCGGAAAACGTGGTGTCCACCAGGGTGCCCATGATGCCCGACGCCGGATTGTAGCCGAAGAGCACGAACACCACGGCGAAGGCGGATAACGCCACCGTGACCATCCTGCTGACCCGGACGTTTTTGCCGACGGTGTCGGCGGTGAGCATCGTAGAGAGCGACAGGAGCTGCGAGTCAGCCGTGGACATCAGCGCCCCGAGGGCGCCGACGCTGACAAAGGAAAACACCATCGGCGGCGTGTAGCGTTCCACCATGAGCAGCAGAACGTTATCCGGCGTGTCCACGTCGATGCCCGTCCCGTGCGCCCAGACGCCGATGAGCACGGGCAGCAGAAAGAAAAACGAGACCAGCAGCGGATACAGCACCATCGCCGTTCGCAGAGAGCGCTGGCTCTTCGCCGTGTAAAACCGGGTGAACATCTGCGGGAACATCGGATCGCAGAACACCCAGAGCACAAAAAACGACAGCCATATCTTCACCGTGAAATAGCTGCCGGGGCCCGGCCGGGAAAACAATGCCGGGGCGACATCCCGGGCAGCCAGGCTGGCCTGCGAAAAGCCGCCCAGGGCGTGGCCGACGAAGGCAACGGCGGCCACCATCGCCGCGATCATGAGCACGCCCTGGACGACGTCGGTCCAGCCGGAGGCCCGCATCCCGCCGGACAAAACGTAAAAGCAGATGACGGCGATGGCCGCGATGGCTCCGACCTCCATGCTGACGGACGGCATGAGCATCTGCAGGATGTAGCCGGCGCCCACCGCCTGTATCGCCAGGTAGGGAATGGTGAACACCGACATCACCCCGGTGAACAGCAGCTGCAGACCCCGGCTGCCGTAGCGACCGCCGACCAGCTCGCCCGGCGTGACATATCCATGTGTCCTGCCGAGCTGCCAGACCCTTCGGCCGATGACGTAAAACATGAGCGCCATGCAGGCGGTGCCCAGCGCCATCACCCCGTACTGGCCCATGCCGTGGGTGTAGCCGGCGCCGGCGAACCCGAGAAAGGTAAACGCCGAAAAATTGGTGGCTGCCAGGGTAAAAAACAGGACAAGGGGGCCAAACCCCCGGTTGGCCAGGAAGTAGCCCTCCGGCGTGTTATCGGCCTTCGTGCGCGCATAGACGCCGATGGCCAGCAGGGCAAGAATGTAGATGACGGCCAGCGCCAGCATCTACTCGTCCCTCCACCCGTAGCGGGCGACCAGGTAGAACGCGAGGGAGAAAAGCGCCGTCACCGTGGCGACGTGCCACATCCAGCCGGGCATGAACAGCAGCAGCGTGTCCTGATGCCAGTTCCAGATGTCGAAGGACAGCAGCACCAGCACCGCGACGGGCAGCCACCAGGCCTTGCTCATCTATCCTGTATACGGGATGCGTTAAAAGCATGTCGTTAAAACGGTCTTGAACCGCGCGGCGATGCGACGTTATCCTTTTATATCCCCGGGCATTGAATGGCCTGCATGAAGCCCCTCCATGTTTTATCTGTTATTGCCGTCGCCGTACTGCTCTGCCTGCCCGCGCTTCCCTCCCTGGGCGCCACCGGGGCCGGCCGGGAGCAGCGGACGGTGTACAAACACATCGCCGTCTACCCCTCCATCGTGCCCGCCGTCAAGGTGCTGCAGTACGCGCTCCAGTACGGCTGGACCGTCGACGGCGTTGCCTACCGGTTCAACGTCACCGAGATCGGCCGGCGGGAGGCCATGGGCCGGGGCCGTGACGCACTGACACCCGAGAACTACGACGTCCTGGTCATCGGGGCCAGCGCCCGGCAGTACTTCCACGACCTCGACCTTCGCTGGCGGAACAACGTCCGCTCCTTCGTGGCCGACGGCGGCGGCTACGTGGGCATCTGCGGCGGGGCCAACGAGGCCTCGCTGGGCATGGAGCAGCCGTCCTCGCTGCCCGACCGTATCATCACCTCGGGAGCCCTGGGCATCGCCAACGTCTACGTCAACGACGACCAGCGGCAGGAATGGCAGTACCTGTACAAGTCGTCGGGGCTGGGCGGCGGCGTCCCCATACGCTGTGAGCTCTCCGGCCATCCCGTCACGGCCGCCAGCCCCAGCAATCCACGGGTCATCCGCTACGAGGGCGGCCCCGGATTGTACCCCGCCGACGGCAGCGACCCATTGCTGGGCGAGGTGGTGCCCCTGGCGGTCTACGCCGAGGAGGTATCCGAGCGAGCGCCGATCCATTTCTGGGAACAAAACGATGGTGAATGGCAGATAGCCGGTCCCGTCGAGACAGACGTCAAAGGAGAATACGCGGCCATCGCCACCACGTACGGCCGGGGCAACGTGGCCCTGTTCGGCCCGCATCCCGAGGAGCGCACCACGGTGGGCGGCCACGTGGAGGAGTTCCCCGGCCGGTCGAAGTATACCCTGTTCACGGAGTCCTACCTGTACGAATGGGTGGGCGGCGACGAGACAAACTGGACGTACAACTGGTGGATGCTGCGCCGCGCCGCCGCGTGGGCCGCCGGTATTCCTGCTGAGCATCTGCCGCCGGTGAGCCATGCGGAGCTGTACTGGGAGGAGCCCAGCGGCTGGCATCCCGGCCTGTATCTGCACGGACGGCGCATCGGCCCGGCCCCCTGGGGAAACACCATCATAGGGGACATGACGCTGAGCGTCATCGCGGAGGGCAACGCCACCATCGATTTCTATCTGGACGGCACCCGGATGCATTCGGACGGCACCGACCCCTACACCTGGCGGCTTGACGGCCTGTCGCCGGGACGGCATCACGTCCGCGCCGAAATGGCAAAGCCGGACGGCACCACCGCGTACGCGCAGGCCGACATCTACGTCATCGGCGTGTAACACCCCGGAACGACTATTTTTATATAGGGTCTATCGTATGCCGGGGCGATACCATGGAACAAGGAGAAAAAATCGTGGTGGGCGTGCTGGCCGTTGCCATCATCGCGGCGGTCGGCGTGTTTGCCTACTATGAGCTCCCCGGAGACGACGACAGCGGCTGCAGGGACACCGCGCTGACCGTATCCTACCGGGGAGAAAAATGGACGTACACGCTGTGCGAGCTGAAGGACATGGACAGCACGACCGGCCAGGGAGGCATGAAAACCAAGGCCGGGATAACCGAGCCCTCATCTTTCCAGGGCGTCAGCTTTGCCACGCTGCTGGCAGACATCGACGTGCTGCCCACGGCAGGCCTGCAGGCGAAGGTTGTCGCAGCGGACGGCTGGAACCAGACGTTTGACACGGCAGCCATCACGGGCAACGTCACCACCTACGATGCAACGGGCAACATAACCAACGACACCGCACAGCCCATTCCGGTGTTCGCCTACCGGCAGGACGGCAGCTCCATCGCCGCCGACGACGGCCCCGTACGGGTTGCCTACGTCGCAGCGCAGCCGATCTACACCAGCTCCCGGTACTGGGTGAAACAGGTCGTCCACATCGACGTGGAAGACCTGTAATCTCTCCCTTTTTTCCTTTTCTGCCAGCCATATTTTTATAAAGAGCCGCCTGTTTAGCAGGAGAGTGCTACCATGAAAACAAAAATTGGCATCCTGATAGCGATTGGCGTGCTGGTGATCGCGCCGCTTGCAGGCATCACCGGCATACAGCATGGCTCCGACAGCACGGTCACGCCCGAGCGGGCTGAAAGTGAAACCCGGACCATACCGATACAGTTCTCCCCGCCAGCGGTTACAGCCCAGGGGGCATACCTTGCCGTCGACTGCGGCACCGAACACCATGTCACGGCAGCCGGCGAACCAATGCTGCCCTACACGACGCATACGATGACGTTTCCCCTCGGTACCCACATCGAAGACGTGCAGGTATCAGTGGGAGACATTGACAGCAGGCAGCTTACCGGGAAGGTGGCGCCGGCTCCCAAACCCGTCCCCCTCAACATGCAGCCCGCCGAACTGATACAGCAGGAAGGCCCGGCGTACCAGAGCAGCGAGCTGTACCCCTCAGAATGGCTCCGATGGCGTACTGGCGCCGGACTGCACAACGGCGGGCATGCCACGTTTCTCACCCTGCAGGTGTTTCCCGCGCGGTACGCCCCGCAGGCCAACACGCTTTATTCCGTTGACAGCATCGACGTCACGGTGACCGTCGAGCGTCCGGCGCAGCCGGTGCTCACCGCCGACGAATACGACATGCTCATCGTTGCCCCTCAGGAGTTCACCGATGCACTGCAGCCCCTGGTGGAACACAAGAACAGCCATGGCGTTGCCACCCGGCTGGTCACCCTCGACGAGATATATGGAGGCGACATCTTCGCAGTCGAAGGACGGGATGACCAGGAGAAAATCAAATATTTCATCAAGAACGCCCTGGAGGACTGGGGCATCAGCTACGTGATGCTCGTGGGCGGCATGGAGGGGCAGAGCTTTTCCTACTACGTGCCGGTGCGGTATACCAACAACCACGCCGGCTCGCCCTACGAGGAGGGTTTCATCAGCGACCTGTACTACGCGGATGTGTACAAGGACGTGGACGGGGAGCCGGTGTTCGCCGACTGGGACAGCAACGGCAACGGCGTGTTCGCCGAGTTCACCAACATGCAGAAGGACGTCCTCGACTGCCGTCCCGATGTCTACCTCGGTCGGCTGGCCTGCCGCAGCCTCGACGACGTGGAGGTCATGGTGGACAAAATCATCGGCTACGAGGGCGGCGTGGCGGACACCGACTGGTTCAACCGGATGCTGCTCATCGGCGGCGACACCTATCCCAACGCCGGCGACCCGGACGCCTATGAGGCCGAAATCGACACCAACCTGTCCGGCAGCTACATGGAAGACCGGTTTTCGCTGGAGCGGCTCTGGGCGTCCACGGGCACCCTCACCGGCCAGGCCGACGTCGAAGCAGCCATCAACGACGGGGCAGGCCTCATCCACATGGCGGGGCACGCCAACCCTGGCACGCTGGTCACCCATCCGCCGAAGAGCGAGGACAGCATCGTCATCCTTGATATCTACAACATCCCACCCATCAACGCGCTCTGGGCCCTGTACAGCAGCGGCATCAGCGGGGCGCTGGAGCAATTGCAGGCGTCCTGGATGCCCTCGCTCACCAACGGGGACAAGCTGCCCGTGGTCGTGGTGGGCGGCTGCCATAACAGCCAGTTTAACACCTCGGTGCGGAACATCCTGAAATACGGCTTTACGCATGCCTACGGCTACGGCATCCATGTGCCCAAGTGCTGGAGCTGGTGGCTGACCAGCCTTCCCGAGGGCGGCTCCATCGCCACCCTGGGCAACACCGGCCTGGGCATGGGCATCCCCGCCTGGGACTACGTCACCGGCCTGGACGGCTGGCTGTTCCCCCGGTTTTTCTACCATTACGGGGTGAACGGTGTCGACGTGGTCGGCACCCTGCAGGGGGAGGCCACCACGGACTACGTGAACACCTTCGCCGTCAACGAGGGCGACGGCGCCGTCCGGCAGATGGTCACCCAGTGGTCGCTTTTCGGCGACCCCAGCCTGAAAATAGGCGGCTACCAGTAGCCGCTCTCCTTTTTCCCTCTTTTTTTATTCGACGCTGACCGTCAGATGACAGTAGTCGTCCAGCCGTGCTTCAACGCTGTCGCCGCGGTGTAATGGCCCGACGCCCTCCGGGGTACCCGTCAGAATAAGGTCGCCCGGGCAGAGGGTCATAACGGCTGAGACGGCGGCGACGATGTCGTCGACGGTGTAGAGCAGCATGGCAGTGGTGGAGGACTGCCGCCGTTCGCCGTTGACCGCCAGCGACAGGTCCAGTGCATGCGGAGCGGGTATCGCTGCGGCCGACACCGCGGTGCTGATGGGGCAGAACGTGTCGTATCCCTTCGCCATGGCCCAGGGATGCCCCTGCCGTTTTGCCTCCCGCTGCAGGTCCCGGGCGGTGACGTCGAGTGCCACCGCGTAGCCGTGGATGTGCGATGCCGCCTCTGCGGCAGGGATGTGGCTGCCCTGCTGTCCGATGACCATGGCCATTTCCACCTCGTGGTGCACCTCAGCGGAGCCCGCGGGGATGCGGATGGCCTGCCCGTCGTGGATGACGGCGCTGGCCGGCTTGAGAAACATGACGATGTCGTCGGCGACGGGGCTGCCCATCTCCGCTGCGTGCTTGCGGTAGGTCCGGGCCAGGCAGATGATTTTGCCGACGGGCATGCTCTGGCCGCCGTCGACGTTGAGTCGGGGTGCGCAGGTCATGTCCTGTAATGTCCCCGGACGTATATAGCATGTCGTCGGCGATGTGGCTGCCCGGCCCGGCAAAAAAGGGGGATGGCTACATGTATCCGGCTTCTTTTTCCTTCTGGCGGACGAGCACTGAGCCGACGACGAGCAATGCTCCCAGTATGGCAAAAAAGAACGTCAGGTACAGCATGGTGGGGTCCGTTTCGGTGGCGCCCCCGGCGCCCAGGATGCCGGGATCGGTCTGCGGCGCTGCGGCCTGTTTTTCCTGCAGGAACCGGTAGGCGGCGATGACGGCCGCGGCTCCTGCGGCACCGGCTCCGGAGAGGAGCACCCGTATTTTCATTTTTTGCGGGTGCAGCAGGTGTTTGCCCCGCCAGGTGAGCTGGTAGTATTTCCATTTATGGCCGGTGTCCTCCTCTTTTTTGATGAGGCCGACGTCGGTGAGCTTGTTGAGATGCTTGTAGACGGCTGACTTGTTGGTGTCGAGCGAGCGGGATATCTCGGTGAGCGTCTTGCGCCGCTCGTCCAGTTCCTTGAGAATGTCGATGCGGGTGTCTGAGGCCAGTGCGGAGAAGGTGTCGCGGTCGATGACGATTTTGTTGGACACAAAAAAAGCATCTCCCTGCGTTTAAAAAGGGTTGTGCTTTCGTTCACCGGATGGCGAACCATCTCTGGCGTGAACCTGAGGAGAAGAGGGTGGGAAACCCTTAAAGGCCAAGTTGGAGGCAAAGCCTTTGCAGAGGGTTTCCCTCCTCTCCCGTATAATGTCTTGGGGATTATAAAATTTGCTCTTTCGGGCCGGGAGAAGCCTTTCCCGGGGAGAACCGGCCGGCTGCGTTACCCGCTTGATGGCTCTCATTGCGGTATATCCGGTGGTAACGGAGAGCCACGCGTGGCCCGCAAACGTTAAAAGAGTGCTCTTCCTCTGGTTTTTTTGATGGCACGCGTGACAGCCCGGGAGGAGATACGAGATGTCGTCCGCACCGCCGAGGTGGTGGCCATCGTCGGCATCTCGAAAAACGAGGAGCGGGCGAGCTACCACATCGCTGACCGGGTGCGGAGGCAGGGCTACACCATGTACTACGTGAACCCGAAATATGCCGGCGAACACATTTTTGGCGAACAGATATTGCCGTCGCTGCAGGACGTGCCGGAGCACGTGGACATCGTCGACGTGTTTCGCAATCCGAAACATGTCGAGCCCATCGTCGAGGAGGCCGTCGCCATCGACGCCGACGTGGTATGGCTGCAGCCGGGCGCCGAAAACATGGATGTCATCGCCGCGTATGAGGACGGGATAGACATCGTTTTCAACGCCTGCCTGGGCGTAGCGGTCGGCCAGCTCGACGGGTAACATTTATGTATCGCCCGTGTGATTAGTTCAGCGTGATTTTAAAGGACAAGCGGAAGCTCGACATCTCCTATGTGCCGGAAAAGACGCCCTGCCGGGAGGAGGAACAACAGCGCCTCTCGTTGCTGCTGGACAGCGGCCACGCGCTCATCAGCGGCCCTGTTGGGACGGGAAAGACATTGCTGGCCCGGCATGCCGACGGCGACGTCTACGTGAACTGCTATACGCACAAGTCGGAGCACAAGGTATTGGAGGCCATTTTGCGGCAGACCCGGCCCAAGTTCAGCACGGCCGGGCTGACCAGCCAGCGGCTGTGGCAGGAAATCGAGGGTGAGCATCTGTTCATCCTGGATGAGATAGACGGCATGATGCCCGATGACCTGGTGCATTTTGCCTATACGCTGTCGCGCCATGAGGAGATCGGCGAGAGCATCCGGTACGTGGCGGTGACCCGTTCGGCGTTGATGCTCAAGCAGCTGATGAACGACCCGGCGACGTGGTCCACGTTTGCCGAGAAGGCGGTGGTGGAGCTCAAACCCTACAGCAAGGAGGAGATGATGGAGATTCTGTCGTACCGGGCCGACGAGGCGTTGATGCATGACGGCTACGACGACGACATCCTGTCGCTCATCGCCGACATCGCCATCACGTCGGCGGGGCACATGCGCGCCGGCATCGACGTGCTTCGTACCTCTGCCATGGTGGCCGACCAGCGCGGCCATGACATGATTGCTGCCGAGGACGTCCGGGAGGCAAACCGCGAGGGCTGGCTGGAGGGCCTGGAGGAGCTCGAGCGCCGTCCCGCCATGGTGCTTCTGGCCGTTGCCCGGGCCTGCACTGACAGCGCTTATATATCGGCTGAGGACGTCGAGGCGGCGTATGCGTCGGTCTGCGAGGAGTATGACGTTGAGCTGCGGCCGGCAGCGGATGACCTTGGCCTGCTGTTCAATCGCGGCTGGATACATGAGAGCGACCGAGGGTATACGGTTTTGACCAGCCCGGCCGAGCTCATGGCCACAGAAATAGAAAACTTTTTAAATCAGTAGCAGTCCCGTCCCTCCCTTCGCTTATATATTCTCCCCTCGTTTAAGGTGTGCAGAGTAAGCACGCCCGCATCAATATAGCGCCCTAAAACGGGCATGCGGGCCGTTCTTCTTTTTTACCCGGCGAGGATATTAAAGCCATCTCTTGTTACCGATATGCATGTCCGCCACGAATCTTCCCCGGGAGACACGCAAGGCCATCCTGCAAGCCCAGCGCAGCGAAATAACCGAATACCATATCTACCGCCGGCTCGCACAGCGCATCGACGACGAACACAACCGCTTCGTCCTGGAACGCATCGCCCGGCAGGAAAAAGACCACTACGACTTCTGGCGCGAGCACACCAACAAGGATGTCTCGCCCAGCTGCCTGCAGCGCTGGCTGTACCTGTTCATGGCCGCGGTGTTCGGCATCACCTTTGCCATCAAGCTCATGGAGCGCGGGGAGGAGGATGCCCAGGAGACCTACGAGGAGCTGGCCGAGACGATATCCGGCGCCGAGCGCATCGTCAGAGAGGAGGAGGAGCACGAGCAGCAGCTCATCGACATGATAGACGAGCGCCGCCTCCGCTACATCGGTTCCATCGTCAGGGGGCTCAACGACGCATTGGTGGAGCTCTCCGGCGCGGTGGCCGGCCTGACCTTTGTGCTCAACAATACGTCGCTCATCGGCACCACCGGGTTTATCACGGGTATCGCTGCCTCGCTGTCCATGGCCGGCTCCGAGTATCTGGGCTCCAAGTCGGAGGAGACGGACAAAAACCCGTTTACGGCGGCCCTGTACACGGGCCTCGCTTATCTCCTGGTGGTACTGTTTCTCATTTTCCCGTATTTTGTGCTGGGCGACGTCATCCTGGCGCTGGCCGTGATGATGGCCAACGTGCTGGTGGTCATTGTACTGTTCACGTTTTATACCTCGGTGACCCGTGATCTGTCGTTCCGGCGGGAGTTCGGGGAGATGGCTGCTATCAGCCTGGGCATCGCCGCGGTAACCTTTGTCATCGGGTTTGCCATCAGGAGTTATTTCGGCGTTGAGGTGTAGCGTCGCCGTATTTCCGGCGGGCCCACAGGATGAGGAACGAGGGCAGGACGAGCACCGATGATATGAATGCGAAGAGGATGGTGAGCGCCGTTATCTGCCCGAACTGCTGTAGCGGGGGCATGAGCGAGAACGAGAGCAGGCCGAACCCCACGATGGTCGTGGCTGCGGCGCCGAACAGCGAGATGCCCGTGTGCCGCACCGTTCTGTGGGCGGCCTCTCCGATGCCATGCTGCTGTACTTCTTCCACGAAGCGGTGGGAGATGTGGATGCCGTAGGTGACGCCGAGGCCGACGGTGAGCGAGGCGATGGTGATGGTCATGACGTTGAGCGATAGGCCCATGAAGAACATGGCGCCGAGGATCCAGCCGACGCAGAAGATGATGGGGATGGCGGTGATGAGGCCCAGCATGACGGATTTATCCCGGAGGTAGAAGATGATGGTCAGGATGAAGAAGGAGACCAGGATGGTGATGATGAGCGACTGGGTCTGCCCCTCGTTGAGCGTCTCCTCCACCACGACGTTGACGATGATGTCGCCGGTGGCCTTTGTCTCGTAGCCGGTGATCGCCGATGCGTCTTCCCTGAGCTGGTCGTACAGCGTGTTGGCCTCCTGCTTACCCAGGTCGGTGCGGGTGGCGATGCGGAGGAGCGTGCCGTCGTAGGAGCCGTTTTTGTTGAGCACCGTGGTCGCCTGCTGCCGGTTGCCCTGGTAGAGCATGTTGTAGAGCATCTCGATATCCGCCGCGCTCGCGTTTCCCCTCGGCGTATATGGGCCGGTGAAGCAGGCCTGGTAGCGGGCGGAAAACGCGGGATTGGAGCCCTGCCGGGCGTATTCGTGCATGACCGTGGCTATGGAGGTCACGTCGGGTCTGCCGTTCACCATGACGACGCCCACGTCGTCGGCGACGTTGTCGATGGTGGCGTTGAGCTGCGCGAACACCGACGGAGATGTGATTGTTCCCTGTACGAGGATGTACGAGCTGCTGGCCTCACCTCCTGAAAACTCGAAATGACTCATCAGGTATTCGATGTCCTGCGTGATGTCGAGGTCGTCGGGCAGGAAGGAGTCCATGTCGAACTTTGTTTCCAGTTGCGTCGCCGCATACCCTGAGAAGGCGGTGGCGATGACGGCGATGACGATGACCACTGCCGGCATTTTTTCTGCTGCCGCCGCGCCGATTTCCACGAGTTTATAGACCGCCTGCTTGGCCCGCCGGACTGCGCCGTTTTCGGGCTTTTCGCTCTGCTGTTTCTTCCGGAGCTGCTGCACCGCGGGCACGAACAGGGTCATGGTGACGAACGCCGACAGGATGCCGAACGCGCAGAGCATGCCGAACTCCTGCAGTACCTGGATGGGCGAGATGAGGTTGGAGAGAAACGCGATCATGGCGGTCAACGTGGCGAGCAGGAGCGCAACCCCCACCGTCTGTATCGTGATATGCACGCGCTCCGTCTTGTCCCTGTACGCCTCCTCGCGGTAGCGCATGGTGAGATGGATACCGTAGTCGATGCCCAGCCCGATGAGCAGGATAGGCACCGCCGTTGTCATCGGATTGAAGTCGAAGCCCATGGCGACGCCGAAGCCGTACATCCAGATGATGGAAAACGCCAGCGCCAGCAGGCTGATGCCGGCGTCGATGAAGCTGCGGTATACGATGAGCAGCACGATGATGACCATGAGCATGGCAATGGGCATCAGGATCTGCATTGACTCGTTGGATGCTTCCAGGATTTCGTCGGTGACCAGCTGGTTGCCGATGGTAGAAAAGGTCACGTGCTCCGGCTGCTGTCGTTCCACGATATCGTCGATGGCCTGCTCGACGGCCAATGTCGCGTTGTCGCTGTCGAGCGATATGAGCACGATGCATCCCTCGGCCGTGAGGTTGCTCGAGGATAGATTGAAGTCCTTGGTCAGGGTGCGTGCAATCTGCTGCAGGGCTGCCTGTGCCTCCGGGGAAAACGAAAACTTTTGGATTTCCTTGATGGACTGCTTGACGGTCATGTCGGACGAAAAATGTTCAAAGGAGAGGGTGACCGTCTGGTTTTCCAGGCGGAGCGTGATGTTTTCCCCCCGCAGCGCTTTCCGGAGCTGGGTGATACTGTAGGGATAGTACAGCAGCTGGTCGCTCTGTACTCCCTGCATCATGGCTTCGCCGACGATGCGGATGGTGGCCAGCGTGGTGGGCAGGCTGACCACGTTCATCTCGGGATACGAGGGCTCCCGCAGGCTGCTCCGGATGGTCTCGTTGGCGAGCAACGCTTCCTCGAGATGGAACACGTCCTCCATGGCCTCGTTGTTCAATAGGTCGCCCGTTTGTGAGCGGACGAGTATCTGGACGGTGTAGTCGCCACTGTAGTTTTCGGTTACCTCGTTCTGGGCGTGGACGGCGGGGATGTCGGGCTCGAAGGATCCCTCGTTGAAGGTGGATTCGATGCCACCGGCGTATATGGAAAACGCCATGACCGCGGTGACGGCCAGGACGACGGCGATGTTTGTTTTCGGGTGGCGGGCAATCCATTCAGCTGGTTTCATGTTTTCCCTCTTTGAGTGACTGCAGCCGCCGGTAGGCCCCGGCGAGGCATGCATGTATCTTGTCGCGGGCCATTCCCTGCCGGTTGAGCTCCTCGCTCAGCGTGCGTATCTTGTATATGAGCGGAAACGCCTCATGTGATTCGTCGAACTGCTGTATCATGTGACGAAGCGCCTCATCTTCGAATATCTCTGCGAGCTGCAACGCGTACTGCCGGAGCTTCTGGTAGGCTTCTTTTTTGACCTGCTCTCCCTCTTCAAGCATCTGCTGTCCCTTGCCGGCGAGGTGGTAGAGGGTGCGCCGCCCCTCTGCTTCCCCTGTGATGACACCCGATGCTTCCATGTCCTTCAGCAGCGGATAGACGGAGCCGGTGCTGGGGGTATAGCCCAGCCGCTCCTCGCATTTTTTGATAATCTCGTATCCGGTGGCTTTCCCTGCAGAGAGGGTTTTAAGGATGAAGTATTTCAGGAACGGAACGCGCATATTTCGATACCGACATAGCGGTACCGATATATAAGTATTTCGCGCTGTCCGTTACTTCGCCACCATGGCCCGCATCCAGTCCGCCACGTTTTCCGCGTGGTCGGCGATGTCGTCCACCCAGTCCGCCGTCTTCAAAAGATGATAGATGTCCATGGGCGTCAGCTCGTCCTCCAGCCGGTAAATCCCCCGGGTGAGCTCGTATTTTTTCTGGTCGGCCTCCCATTCCTTGCGGTGTATCTCGTGGATGATCTCCTTCACCTTCTCCCGCTCCTTCCGCACAAAGCTGCTCTCCACCAATTCCTTGAACTTCCCCACCGCCCGTTCCATCGCCTCCACCGTTTCAACCACCAGGTGGGCATGCTCGATGAACGGCTCCTTCAGCTTGATGGGAACCTGCGTGTGCCGCATGTCGATGAGCTGCGCCAGATTCTCCGCATGGTCAAGAATGGCGTCCTGCTCCCGCAGCTGCCACAAAAAATATTTCTTGTCCACCGGCATCAGGATGGAGCTGGGCAGATGCGCCCGGATGTTGCCCTTGATCAGGTCGGCCTCGTGCTCCAGCTCCGCGATCTCTTTCGCCGTCTCATGGAAATCCTCCGTATGGCCGCGGTAATACTCCACCAGCGAGTCCTCCAGGATGGAGACACATTCCTTCACCTTGTCCATGTGGTCCAGCAGTCCCTCCAGCGGCGACTTCCTCCGATAAGCATCCGAAATCGGGGCTCTCCCCCGGGTTCCCTTTTTCGATACCATGGTCACCATACAAAAATAAGGACCCTATAAATCACTATCGACATAATCACGGTGGCCGGCAGCGTCACCGCCCACGAATACACGATCTTCTTAATCACCGACAGGTCAACTGCCTCAAGCCCCCGGGCCAGACCCACGCCGATGACCGCGCCCACCACGGTATGCGACGTCGAAATCGGCAGCCCGAGCTTCGAGGCCGCCAGCACCGTCGTCGCCGTCCCAAAGTCAACCGAAAACCCGCGGGTGTTCGTCAAATCGGTGATGCGGGAGCCCAGCGTCCGGATGACCTTGTACCCCCAGGTCATCACCCCCACGGCGATGCCGACGCCGCCCAGCGCCAGCAGATAATACGACAGCCCGCCGATGTTGATGCCCGTCTTCTCCAGCGCCGAGGTCAGCACCACCGACAGCGGCGCAATGGCATTGGCCACGTCGTTCGCCCCGTGGGAGAGCGCCACGTAGCAGGAGGTCACAATCTGCAGGCGGCGGAACAAAAACTCCACCGCGTCATATCCCTCGCCATACGACAGCCGCCGGATGACCATGGCGCCCACCGCCGCAGCCACGACAAAGATGAATGCAGAGGCCGCCACGATTTGATACAATCCGTCGAACAGGATGGTGCCCAGCTCCGTCTTGGTGAACAGCGAAAACGACACGATGAAAAAGGTCAAGCCGACAAAAAACGGGCCGAACTTCTCCGCCGCCTCCACGGGCTCCCCGGCCGCGAACACGCAGTGAACGATGAGGCGAAACACGATAAACGCGATAACCGCGCCGGCAATCGGGGACAGCACCCACGACGCGGCGACCTCCCCCAGCTTTTTCCACACGATGACCTCCATGCCGCCCGCGATAAGGCCGAAGCCCGTGATACCCCCGATGATGGAATGCGTCGTCGACACCGGGAGCTCCAGCCAGGTGGCCACGGTCACAAAAAACGAGGCAGCCAGGATAGCCGCCAGAAAGCCCAGCATGATGGAATGCGCGCTCCCAATCATCGCGGTGTCCACGATGCCGCCCTTCACCGTCTCCGTTACATGGCTGCCCAGAAACACCGCGCCGATAAAGTTGAGCACCGAGGCGATAACCACCGCCTGGCGGAGCGTGATGGCGTTGGCGCCCACCGCCGTCGACATCGAGTTTGCCACGTCGTTAGCCCCGATGTTCCACGCCATATAGCCGCCGGCGAACAGCGCGAGGATGACGACGAGCAACAGCGCGGTGGTCATGCCGAAGAGCATCATGCCTAATGCGCCCGTATATTTTAAATCCTATGACTGTCCGGGCAGCTCAACGTGCACCGTTTGCCCCGTCGTGCCGTCGACGCCTTTCAGCGACCGGAGCATGCCCCGCACCGTGCCATCGATAAAGCTCTGCACGAAGGGCTTGAGCGGAATCGCGATACCGTCGACGGTCACCGTGACCCCGCCATGCGACACCGCGCAGTCATCCAGCGATGCATCCCCGGCCGCGACAGCCTCCGCAAGCTCCAGGCAGCTCCGGTAGCCGCAGTCGCCGCAGTCCAGGCCCGGTAGCCGCTCCAGCGCCCGTTCGACATCCGCTTTACGCCGGATGTACACGGCTGCCTCCTCCACCGACGGGTTCCGCAGGACCACGTTGCTGCCCGTACCGTCGCCCAGCCATACCTTCTCATAATCGGACGACTTGAATCCCTCCAGCAGCACCACGTCCACGTCGAGCATACCAGCGAGGGCGACAACCGAACGCTGCCCGGAAAAAAAGATGGCCGTTTCCTCGGCGGCGACAATGGCCGCAGCCATTGCCCCGGCAGCTCGATGCCGCAGGGTGTCCTTCCCGGCCATGTCGACATGCCTCCGGTCAGTATGCTTTATCACGGCGACGCGGTAGCCATCAAGCATGGGGAGCAGCCGCTCGATGAACGTGGTCTTCCCGCTTCCGCTGTACCCGCAGACAGCCATAATCATGGGCTGCAATCGCCGGCGCGGTATAAATCGTTTGCCGGCATGCATTTCCCCCCTTTGCTTGTACAAGTCCAGCGGCTACATATCGTCATGTCACCTGGGAAAAACCACGTCTTGCCACCGGGAACACATCGGGAGACGCTGTACGCTGCAACGCATGCGTTTTCCTGCCGGAACACTCCGTTTGAGGGTCCTTCACGACCGAGATATGCGGGCTTTTCAGGGCAGCGGAAGGAGAATCGTCCAGAGCAACTCCATGATACGTTCAAAAAATGGTTCACGTACCAGCGGCATGCTAACCGGCAGCGTCGACCACATGCTCTCATGTCCCCCGCTGTCCTTCGCCTGCACCCGTATCGTATAGTCGCCTCTCCGCGACCAGGAATGACTCACAGCTATCTCCTCGCCGGATGCGTAGGGTCCCAGCCATCCGCTATCCGAGCCGTCATCCCAGTCCACAAACAGGGAGACGTCATCCGCCTGCGGGTCATCCGCGGACAGATTATATGTCTGCTGCCGCCGCACTCTTCCCTCCAGCGGGCCCGAAATCACCGGGGGCTCAGGGGCTTCCACATCTGACGCAAAGGAGACATTCAACGTCTGCGCGCCGAAGGCATTGTAATTGGAATATGTACAGCTATAGTTCATGTGCATGTCAACCCGGAGAAGCCCGTTGGGACGACCGCCGGTGACCCCCCAGCTGTTGAGCAGAATCCAGTAGTCACTGTCATCCGAGGCCGGGTCATCATGGTAGCCAACGCAGAGAAGCGCGTGACCGGCGGCTTCCTCCGGCACATATTCGTTTCCACAGTAATAGTCGAGATCGTAGACATATTCCTCGTCCCGCTCCCGCCAGAACGCGTTGAAGTTCCCCAGGTCGTTTGCATCCGGAAACAGCACCGTGAAGTAGACGCCTCTGTCCTGGTGCAGCACGTTTTTGATGTTGCCGATCGCCGTTTCCTCCTCGACATCCCGGATGGCAATGGTCTCCGTCCGGATACCGGAGATGGCATAAAACGGCGTTTTCGAGATGCTGTCGCATTCAAGCCGACATTTTATCAGGCCGCCGTCCTGCCAGTACGCGTTGGTGTTCGTCCACGGTATCGCCTTCTCGGTCGCCCGGTAAAACGAGGCGAACATGTTCAGGTTGCCGGCCTCGCAGCATTCAATCTGCGGAAACGTGTTGACCTCTTCGCCGCAGGTGTTGATATACTGGACGGACAGCCGCTCCCGGATATCCTCCTGCACGTTCAGCGCGATGCTCATGATGGCCGTGGCGGGCCACGCCCAGCAGTTGGGACAGGCCCCCTGGTTGTGCTCCTCGGGCACATATTCCAGCAGCTCCAGTATGCTGTAGTCAGCGGTGGCCTGCACTTCCGTCTTCAGGCCGGGGTCTATATACGCGGCGTCCGCCTCGCTGTACTGCTGCTCCCATAGCGCCAGCGTCTCAGGGTCAGGCCGCATGACCGGAAACACGCCGCCGTCAGATGCGGCGATATAATGTATGCTGTCCGATGTCTGCATGACTCCGGCCGAGCTATACCCTATTCCGACAAAGAGCACGACCGTACATATGGCAAAAAGCCGTGTATCCATTTTTCTACCTCCCATATACCAAGCATCCTGTGC
>CAZQNC010000012.1:0-22869 GCA_964594625.1 uncultured Thermoplasmatales archaeon
GAGATGGAGCGGGCGCTGGACCTGGAGAAGCGCTTCAAGGCGGATGCGGCCCATTTTTTCCTGAATCCAATTGCCATCGCCAAGGGATACATGGAGCTCGCCGTGGAGGAAATGACCGAAGATTCCATGGAGAAGATTGAGAAGGCCCAGACCGCCATCAGGCGGGTGGAAACGGTCATTAAGAATATCGTAATCAAGGGTGAAATACATGAATGAAAAATATGTCCTCGTCGTGGACGACGAGCCGGACATCCAGGAGATCCTGCGGGTGTACCTGGAGCGTATCGAGAACGTTGAGGTGGCACGGGCACTGAGCGGCGAGGACGGCGTCGACGCCTATGAGGAGCTCGTCGAACGGGGGACGCCGCCGGCCCTGGTGGTGATGGACCTCAACCTGTCGGGGAGCAACTCCGATGAGACGCTCATCGACATGCATCGTGCCGGTGAGGGGGAACGCATGGATGGCGTTCGCACCGCGGAGGCGATTTTTGACGGCGACGGCGATGCCGTGATATGGGGCTATACAGCCTGGTCGGACACGGCGTGGGGTGACCGATTGCGTGAGGCTGGTGCTCAGCGGGTCGTTGACCGGGTTGTGCCGTTCAAGGAGTTCGCCGGTATGGTTGCATCGTATTTAGAAGATCGATAACGGCAGCAATATGAATGCGGCCATCAGGGGGATTGAGGATGGAGGTGGAGGCAAACAACGTTAAAAAAATATTGAACGTGCTTGGACTCAATCCTCCTGTGCCGGTTATGGCAGAGCGACCGCGCAATAACAACGGTTAAACGTATATAAAATTTACTATTTTTGGCGGGCACTCGTGCTCTTGGCGCATCCGCAGGCGGGGCGGTTCATCCGCGGTTCATATCACTGCAAACATTATATAGCGCTAACGGTTGAAAAACACATGCGTGACAGAGCAGCCACGGGAGAAACCACCGCCGATACACATGCAGGCACGGGTGGAAAACACGACCATCTCCCGCTCCCCTACCAGTCGCTCGACGAGGAGGGCGTCATCATCGACGTCAACAGCTGCTGGTGCAACACCCTCGGCTACACCCGCAGCGAGGTCATCGGCACCTGGTTCGGCGACCTGCTGCCACCCGACCAGCAGCAGACATTCAAAGAAATGTTCCCCCGCCTCAAGGAACAGGGAAGCATCAAAGGGGGTAAACTGCCGCTCCTGAAAAAAGACGGGGGCATCTTGCACGCCTCCTTCAACGGACGGATCGCCTACGACAGCAACGGCGACATGGAGCAGACACACTGCATGTTCGAAGACGTCACCAAGCTCCGCAAGACGGAGGAACGCTTCCGCCACCTCTACGAACATGCGACCATCGGCCTCTACCGGACCACGCCCGACGGCCGGATACTCATGGCCAACCCCGCGGCGGTCGAGATGCTCGGCTACGACTCCTTCGAGGAGCTGGCGGAACGCGACCTCGAAAACACGGGATACGAGCCGGGCTACCCCCGGAGCATCTTCAAAGAAGCCATCGAAAAACACGGAGAAGTACATGGCCTGGAAAGCGCCTGGAAGCGCAGGGACGGCAGCACCATCCACGTCCGGGAGAGCGCCACAGCCTACTACAACCCGGACGGCAGCGTCCGCTACTACGAGGGCAGCATCGCAGACATCACCGAGCGGAAAAAAGCGGAGCGAAAACTGCAGGACATCATGGAGCGATACCGGGCGCTCTACCGGCGCTCCATGGACGCCGTCTACGTCCACGACCTCCAGGGCCAGTTCATCGACGCCAACCGGGCGGCGCTCGACATGATCGGCTACACCCGCGATGAGTTGCAGAACCTCTCGTTTGCCGGGCTCCTCGACGAGGGCCAGCTCCCGAAGGCGTACGAAACGCTCGACACGGTCATCGAGACGGGCGCGCAGGATGAGCTCACCACGTTTCGGCTGCAATGCAAGGACGGCTCCCATATCTGGGTGGAGACCACCGCGTCGCTGGTATACAGGGACGGGGATCCCCACGCGGTGCAGGGCGTCGCCCGCGACATCACTGCCGAGAGAAAAGCCAGCAAAAAAATACGGCAGCGGACCGAGGCCATCGAGAGCTCCATCGACGGCATCGCCGTGCTGAACGACGACGAGGAATACGTCTACCTCAACCGGGCGCACGCCCATATCTACGGCTACGACAGCCCCAAGGAGCTGCTGGGCGGCACCTGGCGGGTGCTCTACGACGAGGCGTGGCAGCAGCGCTTCGAGCAGGAGTTCATGCCCCGGCTCAGACGGCAGGGCTACTGGCGCGGAGAAGCCGTCGGCCTGAAAAAGGACGGCAGCACGTTCCCGCAGGAGGTCTCGCTGACGGCCCTGGAGGACGGCGGGCTGATATGCGTGACCCGGGACATCACGAACCGCAGGCGGGCGGAACGCGAGCTGCGGAGATTAGAACATGAAAAATCCCTCATTTTGGATAACGTCAACGAGATACTGGCCTTTCACGACCCGGACCATCACCTTATCTGGGCTAATAAGGCATATCTGGATGCCACCGGCTTAACGCTGGAGGAACTAAAGGGGAAAAAATGCTACGAGGCGTGGGGGCTTGACGGAGAATGCGACCAATGCCCGGTCACCCGGGCCGTGGCGATCGGCGAACCGCAGCGCGGGGAATTAACACCGCAAAACCAGCCACATTGGTCCTCAGACCAGGGGTCATGGGAGATAAGCGGAGCACCTGTGAAAGACGGGGCAGGCAACGTCGTGGGTGCAATCGAGGTCGCCTGGGACATCACCGAGCGAGAGAAAACCCGCACCAAGCTCAAGCAGTCATTGGAAGAAAAAGAGGTGCTGCTCAGGGAAATCCATCACCGGGTGAAAAACAACCTGCAGGTCATCTCGAGCATGCTGCAGATGGAATCCATGCAGCACGAGAACCCGGAGGCGAGGCAGGCGCTGCAGGACATGCAGCTCCGCATCAAGTCCATGGGGCTCGTCCACGAGCACCTCTACCAGTCGCCGGAGCTGTCACACGTCGACGTGCAGGAATACCTCTCCCAGCTGGCCCACGACGTCATGGAGTCGCACGGCCGGAGCGGGCAGCCTGCGCTCGACCTCGACGTGCAGGACATGGAGCTGCCGCTGGACACGGCGATTCCCTGCGGCCTCGTCGCCACCGAGCTGCTGTCAAACGCCTTCCGGCACGCGTTCCCCCGGGGCCAGGAGGGAACCATCCGTCTCTCGGTTCGATGCAGCGACGGGAAATGCATCCTGCAGGTGAGCGACGACGGCGTCGGCATGCCCGAGGACATCAGCGGCGACACGCTGGGCCTCCAGCTGGTCGAGATACTGGCGGCGCAGCTGGACGGCACCGTCGATTTCTCCGGCAGGGAGGGCACGACGGCCACCATGCGGTTCGAGATGCCCCGCGAGGTGGCAGCATGACCTCCATCCTCATCGTCGAAGACGACCTGATAACCGCCACTGGCATCCAGAAAATGGTGGAGCGATGGGACCACGAGGTCGTCGGCATCGTCGACACCGGCGAGAAAGCCGTCGAGGCCGCAGCCGAGCGGCAGCCGGACATCGTCCTGATGGACATCCGCCTCAAGGGAGCCATGGACGGCGTCGAGGCAGCCCGCCGCATCCAGGAGCACCGAAACCTTCCCATCCTGTATCTCACCGCCTACGCCGACCGGAAAACGGTGGAGCGCGCCGTCGACACGCAGCCCTACAGCTACCTCCTCAAGCCGTTCCAGGAGCGGGAGCTCCGGGCGGCCATCGAGGTGGCACTGCACCGCCATCAGCGAGACATAAAACTCCGGCAGAGCAAGGAAGAACTCGACCGCATCCTGGAGGGCACCGGGGACGGCATCTGCCTCATCGACACCGACTACACGGTCCGCCGCGTCAACAGGGCATACGCGGCGCTCACCGGCAGCAGCGAGGACGAAGCGAAAGGCAAACCCTGCCACGAGGTGTTCCCCACCACGCTGTGCGACACCCCGAACTGCCCGCTCACCCGGATACTGGAGGACGGCAAAAGCGTCGAATACGTCATGGAAAAAAAGACCGGGGACGGAGAGCACGTCCACAGCGTCCTGACCGCCACGCCCTACCAAGACAGCGAGGGGCAGCTCCTCGGCATCATCGTCACCGTCAAAGACGTCACCAGCACCATCGGCCTGCTCACCGACACACAGAAAGAGACCGCCCGGCGGGGGCGCAAGGCACGGGCGATGGGCGGAAAAACCCCCTGCGCCATCCTCTCCTGGGACGTCCACCCCGGCATCCGGAAAGAACTGGCCGAGCAGCTGGTCGACAAGGGCCTCAGCCAGGGGCAGGCGGCCGACCATCTCGGGGTCAGCCGGGCCGCCGTCTCCCAGTACCTCTCAAAAAAGCGGGGCGACCTCGTCGACTTCGACGAACCAATGCAGCAGGAGTTCGCCACGTCAGCGCAGCGCATCATCGACGGCGGCGACGCCGTCACGGAGATGTGCCGGCTCTGCCAGCTGGCCAAAAAAACGCTGGGGATACCCGCCGACGACGCGGAGCCCCGGGAAAAATAAGTGTGCCGCCAGCCGCACACCCCGCCCCGCCAGCGACAGAAACGTTAAAAGCCACAACCTGTTTTTCCGGCATGAAAAAACAGCTTGCAGCCCTGATTGTTATTTCGCTTCTCACCCTCTCCCTCGGCGGTGCACATGCGGCATCGACGGCGTCAACGGCCATGTCACCAGCCGGGACGACGGGGCTGCCCGACGCGTACAGCTGGCGGAACGTCGACGGCACCGACTACACCACGGGCGTCAAAAACCAGGAGCCCTGCCCCAGCTGCGAGGCCTACGCGTTGTGTGCGGCCATGGAAACCATGATGCAGTACCAGCTCCGCGAGCAGTTCACCCCCGACCTGTCCGAGATGCATCTCTTTTTCTGCGCCGGCGGCACCTGCGAATGGGGGGTCAACGTATCCGATGCCGCCGACTACCTCGTCGAACACGGCGTCCCCGACGAGGGATGCTATCCCGACCCGCATCGCCGCGGCGACCAGCCCTGCAACGACAGCCTGCCCGGCTGGCAAAACCGGACCGTCAAAATAGCGGACTGGGGATGGGTACCCCGCGACGAGGCGGCCATCAAGCAGGCGCTCATCGAGCACGGGCCGCTGACCATCTGCATCTGGGTGTACAAGGACTTCATGTACTACACCGGGGGCGTGTACGAGCACCGATGGGGCCGGCTGGACGGCGGCCACCTGGTCACCCTGACGGGCTACGACGACGACCGCGGGGCCTGGCTGGTCAAAAACAGCTGGGGGAAAAGCTGGGGCGAAGACGGCTGGTTCTGGATGGGCTACGACATGGACATGTTCATCCCGGGCTGCTACGGCGGCACCGGCATCCTGTACATCGACCACGTATACGGCAATTTCAAGCCCGACGTCCCCCGGGTGTACATCGAGCGGCCGCGGCGCTACCACAGCTACATCCTCGGCCACGAGATACCCTCCATCTTCGGGCGGGCGGTGCTGCAGATCGGCATGCCCCGGGTCTTCGGGCATACAACCGTATCAGTCGAGGCTGACAACACGGAACGCGTCGAATTCTACCTGGACGGCATGCCCCGCTACACGGACAGCCGGGCGCCGTTTTCCTGGCGGCTGGACGTCCTGCCCGGCCGGCACACCGTCGAGGTGTACGCGTACAGCGACAGCGGCAACGTGTCCAGGGACATCGTCGACGTGTTCGTTGTCGTATAGGCTCTCTTCGACATTTGAACGGAAATATATATTAAAAGCGGGGGTGTTGTAACCGGTAATGGACGCCACATGGAAAGCCGGTTTGCTCGTCGTCGTCATCCTGGGGCTCGTCGCCGGGGTCATCGCCTACAACTGGTATGACCCGGGCGAAGGCGACGGGGCGCCGGGCTCCCTGGTGCTCTCCCCCGCCACGTTGACGCTGGCGGAGGGCGCCTCCACGGAGCTGCAGGTGTCCTTCACCGCCGGCGACGGCACGCCGATAGCCGCAGAGGTGTCCTGGAACATAAACGCCTCGGGCGGCACGGGAGCGCTCCGCTGCGCCCCGGAGACCAACGCCTCGGGCAGGCTCAACGCCACCTATGACGCGCCCGCGGACGTGGATGTCAGGATGCACAACGTGACCATCGAGGCGCGTGCCACCTGGCAGCGGGAGACATATGTGGCCCGGGCCCGGGTGGGTATCGTTCCCACGGTGCGGGAGACCGCGGTGGCGGTTTCGGCCGAGCGGGCGACGGTGACCGCGGGGGAAACCGTCACGTTCACGGCGACGCTCCGCATGCGCTCCGACGAAGGGTGGCGGCCTCTGGCCGGGCAGCCGCTCACCTGGACCTTTTTTGACCCGGGTGGGAACGAGCTGCAGCCCCTGCATACGGGCACCGCTGTGACGGACACCGCGGGAAAAGCCACTATGCCGTTTTTTATCTCGGATGTGAACGAAACCATGGAGGTGCTCTGCTGGGTGCGGATGGCTGAAAACCTGAGCGGCGACCTGGAATACGAGGGGTGTGACTGCACGTCCTCGCTCGTGGTGCAGCCGGAGACACCCGGCACGTTTCCCGTGGTGCTCGTCCACGGCTGGGTGGGCTCGGTGGCCGACAGCCTCCTCAACTATACCTGGTGGAATCTGACGCAGCGGCTCCAGCGGCAGGGCCACGTCATCCTCGATTTCGACACCGGCACGCCGGGCGTCCAGTATCTCCGCTATTCGCCGGGCTGGAGCGACCACCATATCCCCTGGGTCGCCGCCCGGGTCAGCGACGCCATCCAGCATGCCCTGGTCATGAACGGGTACAGCCCGGATCAGACCATCGACATCGTTTCGCACAGCATGGGCGGCCTGATCTCCCGGTTTATGGCGGAGCATCCGGGTGCGGACGTCGACTACTGGAACAGCTCCTGGCAGCCGGGCGACGAGGGAACTCCCTGGTACGGCGACGGCGACGGCGACGTATCCGTCGGCGGCCGGCAGATAGACGACCTGGTCATGGTGGGAACGCCGAACCATGGTGTGCCGCCCAACATCGACGACCGGCTGCTCGACGTGCTGAGCTATCTTCCCATCCCCTGGTGGGCCTGCCAGACGCAGGACATGGTGTACCATTCCACGTTTCTGGAGGCCATGGGCTACCGGGGATGCGACATCGTCGACTACCACGCCATCGGCACCGATATCGGGTTTCGCATCGGGGAACCGCAGGACTTCGACGGCGACGGCGTGAACCATACCACGGACGGCCTCGTCCCGACCGAGAGCCCCTACCTGGAGGGCTCCCCGCTGTACATCGTGAGCGGCAAAGCCTGGCCCATGGGAGACGACGACCATATATCCCAGATGGCCGTCAACGGCGAGGTGCACCGCTACATCATCGACATCCTGGCCTGAAACCCAACGGGGGGATACGGCGGATATCGCCAAAATTATTATATAATCCGGCAGTTAGCCATCCATGCGGTTTCGGGCGCCCTCAAGCATGCTCTTTCTCCTCCTCGCGTTGCCGCTCCTATTCCTGCTGTTCGTCATGTTTTTCGTGGGCGCCATCAGCGAGGTGTTCCAGGTGCTCGGGTTCCCCCCCTGGGCCGCCCTGGGACTGCTGTTCGGGGTGCTGCTCGGCAGCTTCGTCAACATCCCGATATGGCAGGTGGCGGGACAGCAGGAACGCGTCTCATATGACACCTCACGGTTTCCCTTCCGCCCGGTGAAACACGTCGAGGAAGGCACGACCACCATCAACCTCAACCTGGGCGGCGCGGTCATCCCCATCGGCATCTCCCTGTTTCTGCTGGCCCGGCTGCCCGCCGCGCTGTACCCGCACCTGGCGGCGGCAACCATCGTGGTGGCCGCGGTGTGCTACAAGCTGGCCCGGCCGGTCAGGGGTACGGGTATCGCCATGCCGGCGCTCATCCCGCCGGGGCTGGCCTCGCTGCTGGCCATCCTGCTGGCACCGCCGGGGCAGGCCGCCGTGGTGGCCTTCGTCGCCGGGGTCATCGGGGTGCTGGTCGGCGCCGACCTTTTGAACCTCTCGAAGCTCGGGAGCATCGGCGCCCGGGCTGCATCCATCGGCGGCGCCGGCACGTTCGACGGCATCTTTCTCACCGGTATTCTCTCCGTGGCGCTGGTCGCGATACTATGAAAGACGGGCTGCATCCACGTCTCCGGGAGGTCATGCGCAACGAAGGGCTCGACGAGCTGACGGAGCCGCAGCGGGCGGCGCTGCCATCGCTGCTCCGGGGTGACAGCTGCCTGGTCATCGCGCCCACCGGCATGGGGAAGACCGAGGCGGCCCTGATACCGCTGTTCCAGCGGATGCTCGACGGGGGCACCGCGGACGGGATACGCCTGCTTTACGTGACGCCGCTGCGGGCGCTCAACCGGGACATGCTCCGCCGGACGCTGTCCTGGGGCGAGCAGCTGGGCATCGACATTGCCGTCCGGCACGGCGATACGACGCGGAAGGAACGGCGGCGGCAGTCGCTGCATCCGCCCGACATGCTGATAACGACGCCTGAGACGCTGCAGATACTGTTCACCGGCAGCCGCCTCCGGAAAAGCCTGGAGGACGTCCGGTACGTGGTCGTCGACGAGGTACACGAGCTGGCCAGCAGCGAACGGGGCGCCCAGCTGGCCGTCGCCCTGGAACGCGTGGCGGCGATTGCAGGCCCGGTGCAGCGCATCGGGCTGTCAGCGACCGTGGGCTCACCCGACGAGGTCGCCGCGTTTTTGAGCGGCGGCCATCCCGTCGAGATAATCGAGACCACGGGCGGCAAGGACATGGACGTCCAGGTGCTGCTGCCCGAGGCCACCGCTGCGGACAGGCGGCGGGCGGCCGAGATGGGCGTCGACCCCCACATGGCGGCGGTGCTCCGCGTCATCCAGCGGATGCTCGACGAGCATGTCTCCGTCCTGCTGTTCGTCAACACCCGGGACAGAGCCGAGCTGCTGGCCGCTCATCTGCACGAGGCCGGCGCCTCCATCGAGGTGCATCACGGCTCGCTGTCAAAGGACACCCGCATCGCCGCCGAAGATGCATTCAAAAACGGCGATGTCAGAGCCCTCATCTGCACCTCGTCGCTGGAGCTGGGCATCGACGTCGGCCACACCGATTTCGTCATCCAGTTCAACTCGCCCCGTCAGGTAACGAGGCTGGTGCAGCGCGTGGGGCGAAGCGAGCATCGGGCGGGCGCGACAGCCAGGGGCGCCATCGTGGCCACCACCACAGAGGATTACGCCGAAGCCAGGGTCATCGCCACGCGGACCATGCAGCACCGGCTGGAGCCCACCCGCATTCGCCGCAGCCCGCTGGCCGTCCTCGCCAACCAGATCATCTCCATCGCCATGGAATACCGCAACATTGCCAGCCGGGAGATGTACGAGCTGGTACACGGCGCCACGCCGTTCCATGACCTGGAATGGCACACCTTTGAGGCGGTGCTCCGGCAGCTGCACGAGCAGCGCATCCTGTGGTACGACGGCAGCACCGTGAACCGCAAGCGGAAATCCCGGCAGTACTTCCTGGACAACATCTCGATGATACCGGACGAAAAAAACGTCGTCGTCGTCGACATGTCCGGCAACCAGCAGATCGGCACGCTCGACGAAAGCTTCGTCGTCGACTACTGCGAGGAGGGCGCCCGGTTCATCATGCGGGGGCGGACCTGGGAGGTGGTGGAGCGCGGCGAAACGCTCAAGGTGGCACCCGCCGGGCGGACCAGCATGACCCCCGACTGGTCGGGCGAAGAAATCCCGGTGCCCTTCGAGGTAGCCCGGGAGGTCGGCGCCATGCGGCGGCGGGCCGCAGCCGGCGGCACCGAACGCATCGACAGTGTCATCGAGGAACAGGTCCGGCAGCAGCAAAAAGAGGGCTATGCCGTTCCGACAGACCGGCTGCTCACCGTCGAGGTCGGCGAGGAAACCGTCTACATCACCACGCATTATGGCACCCGGACAAACGAAACAGTCGGCCGCATCCTGGCCTCCCTGCTGGCGCAGCGCCTGGGGCAAAACGTGGGCATGGACAGCGACAGCTACCGCATCTACCTCCGCATCGCGCGGCCCATCCCGGCGGAGCTCGTCCGGGAGGTGCTGGACTCCATCGAGCCGGACAACGTCGAGGCGCTGCTCCGGGTCATCCTCCGGCGGAGCTCGTTCATCCGGTGGGAGCTCATCAAGGTCGCCCGGAAGTTCGGGGTGCTCAGCAAGGACGCCGACCCCTACCTGCTGTCATTGGGCGCGCTCATGGACGTCTTCTCCGACATGCCCATGATGGAGGAAGTGATAGACCGGGTCATCTGGCAAAAGATGGACATCGGGCATGCGATGCAGGCGCTCCAGGAGCTCCGGGACGGCACGCTGGAGATGCAGGTGCAGCACGTCTCGCCGATGTCCCGGCAGGGCGAGGCACCCCGGGGCGAGGTGCTCCGACCCGGCGACGTCGACGCAGCGGTCCTCCGCTCGCTGGAGCAGCGGCTGATGAAGGCACGGGTCACGCTGCGCTGCATGAACTGCTCCCATGAATGGCACAGCACCGTGAAACGAGCCACATCGAAATGCCCGCGGTGCGGCAGCCGGATGGTGGCCGTGGCCCGCGGCAGCCTGGACAACCGGCGGCACGACGAGCTGGTGAAAAGCGCCTCCCTGGTCGCCGAGTACGGCAGACAGGCGATGATGGTGCTGGCCGGCTACGGCGTCGGCCCCCGGACGGCGGCCCGCATCCTGGGCAAGCAGCTGGAGGGCAACGCCCTGCTGAAGGAAATCCTGCAGGCCGAGATAACGTATTCGCGGACCAAGCAGTTCTGGGATTAAACGTTTTAAACGCCGCGTGGTTGCATCCCCATGCAGGTCAAAGAGCAGGGCGACATCATCGTCGCAAAGTTCACCGGGGGCAAAGCAATCGACAACCTTGAACGCCTAGCCCGGCGCTACGACGTCCATTCCGCGGTTATCCTGTCGGGCATCGGCATGCTCGACGGGGCGTCCATCGGCTACTACGACGGCTCCGGATATCAAACGCAGACGCTGGATGAGCCAGCCGAGCTGGTGTCCATGAACGGGAACATCGGCCGTCGGCGGGACAGCGGCGACGTGGTCTGCCACATCCACGTGGCCCTCGCAGGCTCCGACCACCGGCTGGTGGGCGGCCATCTCATGGACGGCATGGTGATGGTGGTCAACGAAATCGTGCTCCTGCGGCTCGACCCCGCGGTCATCCACCGGGCGGAAAACGAGCAGGGGCTGCTGGAGATGCAGCTGGAATAGCTACCCGTCAAACAGGAAAATAGCGGCGGCCAGCACCGTGGTCCATTTGCCGGTTGCACCCCGGGCCGACTGCGTCACATTCCTGGAGCGCACGATGTGCCCGCTGAGCTGGTACTCCTGCTTGCGCTCGTCCCACGCCTTCTCCGGGTCGAAATCCAGGCCGAGGGTGGTTGCCAGCATCGTAGCCGCCAGGTCTTCGGCGTAGTCCCCGGCCTGCTTGGCCGGCTCCCCGTAGCTGTGATATTCCGACAGGTAGCCGTAGAGATCCCGGTTGCGGGGGAGCGCCATGCCCACCGATGCGGCGAGCTGCCGGTTTGCCTCGTCGGTGGCATTCTGGGACATCACGCAGAACGTTATCTCGCCGGGCCGGATGTGCTGTTTGCCCTCATCCACGGAGATTATCGTGCAGTTGGGCGGCACGATGCTGGACACCTCGACCAGGTTGCAGACCTCGATACCCGCGTTGCGCAGCGCCAGCTCGAAGGACTGCAGCTTGTCTCGATGTTGTCCCATACCCCTGGTGAGAAATACTCGGTCGGGTATCATCGGCCCTACATCACACACGGGGAATAAAATCTTATCGCAGGCTTGCTGCAACGACCTGCACCAGGTCGACGACGTCGCCCTGCCGCCTGAGGTGCAGGTAGCACTGCGGCGAAGCGGTCACCACGGTGGCATGTTGCTCGGCTGCCTCGGCGAGGAGCCGACGGGCCATCTCGTCCGCCATGCCCTGAAAGGCGGCGCTGAACGCCAGGTCGCCCCCGCAGCATCCGGATAGCTCGTGGTGCTCGTCGAACTCCAGGAAGCCGCCGGCACGTTCGAGCAGCTCCCGGGGCGCCCCGTATATCTCCAGCTTCCGCCCCAGCACCGACGGGTCATGGTAGAGCATTGTTCCATCGTATGGCTGCAGCTCGACGTCCTGCTCGATGAGGAACTCGCTGAGATGCAGCAGCTCCACCTCGCCTGCCAGGGGCTGCAGGGCCAGCAGGCCGCTCGGGCAGCCCGTCACCAGGGTGTCAACGTCGTGCTCGGCCACCTGCTTCCGCACCTCCGGCACCCTGTCGTTGTCCATGCCGGCGACGGCCAGCGGGCTGCCGCAGCATCCCTCGATAATGGTGACGTCGATGCCGAGATGGTCGAAGACGGCCAGGGCTGCCTCCCGGAGCTCGGGCGCCCGATGGGTGGCAATGCAACCGGGGAAAAAGGCGACGGTGCCGCCCTCTGTATCGGAGCGCTGCTCTTCACCGTAGACGTTCCCATGCCTTTGAATCCGCTCGATGATATCCTCATGCGGGGGCAACCGTGTGGTCAGGTCCCGCCGCGCCGTCTGCACGATGTCGCTGATGGGTATCTTTGACGGGCAGTCCTGCTCACAGCGGCCGCACAGGGGGCAGCGCTGCAACGCCTCCACCAGTGACTGCTCCTCCTGGAGCTCCCCGGTGAGCAGCCCGTACGCGAGGAAGACCTTGCCGCGTCCGCTGTCGGCCTCGGTGCCCCCGATGTCCAACGTGGGGCAGTTCTGCTTGCAGTAGCCGCAGCCGGTGCAGCACATGAGCTCGTGTTTCATTTTTTCGAGATGTTTCATAGTATCACGGATACCTCAGATGGGTGATGATGCTTCCCTGCCACTGCATTATCTTGCCCGGGTTCATGATGTTTTTCGGGTCGACGGCCTTTTTGATGGCGTGCATGAGCTGCAGGGTGTCCTCGCGCTCCCGCTGCATCCAGGGGGCCTTGGAGATGCCGATGCCGTGTTCGCCGCTGACCGTGCCCTGGAGCTCCAGGACGGTGCCGTAGATGGCGTCGACGGCCGCCTCGGCGCGGTCCCAGCTTCCCTCCTCGAGGGGATTGATGAGCACCTTGGTGTGCAGGTTGCCGTCGCCGGCGTGGCCGTAGGTGCCGACCAGGATGTCGTGCTCCCCGGCGATTTCCTGGAAGCGCTTGATGGCTATGGGGATGCGGGAGATGGGGACCGACATGTCGTCGGCCAATGATACGGAGACGGAGTCCTCGCCGTAGCGGGACAGGGAGGGCAGCACGCTTTTCCGGCCCTGCCACAGCGACGTCATCTCCTCTTTTTGATGGGTGAACTCGACCCGGGTGGCGCCGCTCTGCCGGCAGATGTCCGCGATGGCTTCGACGTCCTCCTTGATGACCGTTTCGTCTCCGTCCACCTCGGCCAGGATGATCGCGTCGCATTCGGGCAGTCCGACGCCGGTGGACTGGTTGACGGCCCGGATGCACACGCTGTCCATGATTTCCAGGCCGGATGGCTGCAGCCCTGATGCGACGATGTTGGAGATGCCCTGGCCGGCCTGCTCGATGTCGTCGAACGAGGCGATGGCGATGGCCCGGCTTTTGGGCAGCGGGAGCAGGCGCAATGTTACCTTGGTGATGACGCCCAGGGTGCCCTCGCTGCCCACCATGAGCTTTTCGAGCTGGTAGCCGGACGAGTTCTTGATGGTCCGGGTGCCCATATGTGCAACGGAGCCGTCGGGCAAAACGACTTCGAGGCCCAGCACGTAGTCACGGGTGGCGCCGTACTTGATGGCGCGCATGCCGGAGGCGTTGCAGGCCACCATGCCGCCGACGGTGCAGACGTCGCTGCTTCCCGGCGACGGCGGAAAAAAGAATTTTTTGGGCGCCAGCTGCTGGTTGAGCTTGCCGTATATCACGCCGGGCTCGACGATGCAGTACAGGTCTTCGACGTTGACCTCGAGCAGCCGGTTCATCGCGGAGAGGTCGAGCACGATGCCGCCCTCGATGGGCACCGCCTGCCCCGACAAGCCGGTGCCGGAGCCCCGGGCCACCACGGGTATCTCGTGCTCGTACGCGATTTTCACGATGGCGCTGACCGCATCGGTGCCGCGGGGCTGCACGACCACGTCGGGCGTCCGGTGATGTATCGAGGCGTCGAACCCGTAGGCGTACAGAGCAGCCGGCGAGGTGAGTATCTGATCGGAGCCGACGGCCTGCCGGAGTTGTTCCATAACCTGGCTGGAAAGCATAGGATGAAAATGCCTGGGATATTTTAAGCGTTGCCCAACCAAAAACATTTAACAAACGGGGTATTTCAGCCTATGCACTGGGCAGACGTCGCAGCACAAAAGCTCCTGCAGCGAGGCGACCGGCACGTCCTGGCCACGGCCATCACGCCGTCCGGCCCCATCCACGTGGGCAACATGCGCGAGGTGCTGACCACCGAGGCCGTCGCCCGGGCCGTCGGCGATGCGGGAGGCCAGGCGGAGCTCATCTACATCGGGGACACGTATGACCCATTGCGGAAGGTCTACCCGTTTCTGCCCGATAGCTATGCGGAGCATGTCGGCCGGCCGCTATCCGAGATACCCTGCCCCTGCGGCAGCCACGACAGCTACGCCCAGCATTATCTTTCGCCGTTCCTCCAGTCGCTGAAGGAGCTCGGGATAACGCCCACCGTGCATCTGGCGCACGAGCTCTACGGCCGGGGTGTCTACAACGAAGCTGTCCACACGGCGCTCGACCACGCCGACGACGTCCGCCGGACGCTCAACGCCATCGCCAATCGGGATCTGCCGGAGGGATGGATGCCGTTCACCGTCCGCTGCCCGGATTGCGGCCGGCTGGACGGCACGGTGACCGACTACGACTGGCCCCGTATTATGTATCATTGCGGCGCATGCGGCGAGGACGGCACCGTCAACGCAGAGGACGGCGGCGTGGGCAAGCTTCCCTGGCGGGTGGACTGGCCGGCCCGCTGGCAAATCTTCGACGTCACCTTCGAAGCCTTCGGCAAAGACCACGCCGCCGCCGGAGGCTCCTGGGACACCGGCCAGTCCATCGTCCGCGAGGTATACGACCATCCGGCGCCGATGCCCCTGGTCTACGAGTTCATCCACCTCAAGGGCAAGGGGGCCATGCACGGCTCCACGGGGACGGCCATCGCGGCGGAGGACATGCTCAGGATGACGCCGCCCGAGGTGCTCCGGTTCCTGCTCATGAAGTCCGAGCCGTCGCGCCACATCGAGTTTGATGCAGGCTTCGGCCTGCTCGACCTCGTCGACGAATACGACCGCTACGAGCGCGCCTACCACGGCCGGGAAGACATGGAGCTCAAAGAAGGAAAACGTATCTACGAGCTGTCGCAGCCCTCCGGGATGGCGCCGGAGCACATGCCCGTGCAGGTGCCCTACCGGCATCTGGTCACCGTCGTGCAGGTCGCCGACGGCTACGACGGCACGCTGGCCATCCTGCGGCGCAACGGAGAAATCGACGAGCTCGACGAATACGAGGAGCGAAAGCTGCGGGAGCGCTGGGAAAAAGTACGCTCCTGGCTCGAGGATTTCGCACCCGAAGCAGTGCGATTCGAGGTGCAGGGCAGCCCGCCCGACGTCGACCTGAGCAGCAAGCAGCAGCATTTCCTGGACACGCTCAAACAAAAAATGGCGGACATCACGTGGGAGGCGGAGGTCATCCATCAGACCATCTACGACGCTGCCGAGCAGCACGACCTTTCCCCGGGCAGGGCGTTCCGCGCGCTGTATCTCATCCTGCTCGGCCAGAAAAAGGGACCCCGGGCCGGCTACTTCATCCATTCCCTCGGGCGCGAGTTCATGCTCCAGCGCCTCAAAAAGGCGGCGTGATGGCAACCTATTTATAAAAAACGGGGCTTTTCCCGCTATGGAAAAGACGTCACGCATCTCCGGTTTTTACAAGCTATCCGTCGAAGAGCGCGTCAGGGCGGTGCAGGCGTTCGCCGGCCTGACGGACAAAGAGGCGGCGATGCTCCAGTCGATGCAGGGGCTGGACGCGGACACCGCCGACCGGCTGATAGAAAACGTGGTCGGCACCATGCAGCTTCCCCTCGGCGTGGCCACCAATTTCACGGTCAACGGCAAAGACTACCTGGTGCCCATGGCCGTCGAGGAAACATCCGTGGTAGCGGCGGCCTCCAACGGCGCCAGGCGCGCCCGCATCAAGGGAGGGTTCACCGCCAGCGCCACCGACCCGGTCATGATCGGCCAGATACAATTACTCGACCCCGACGACGGCGCGGCAGACGCCATCATGCAGCGCAGGGAGGACATATTGGAGCTGGCCAACGCCCAGGACAGGGTGCTCGTCCGGCTGGGCGGCGGCGCCAAGGATGTCGAGGTGCGCGACATCGGCCACGATATGCTCGTCGTCCATCTGTATGTCGACGTCCGGGACGCGATGGGCGCCAACGCGGTCAACACCATGGCCGAGGCATGCGCACCGCTCATCGAAAAGATATCCGGCGGCACCGCCCGGCTGCGCATCATCTCCAACCTGGCGGACCATCGGCTGGTCCGGGCGGAGGCCGTCTTTGACCGGGGGGCGCTCGGCGGCGAAGACGTCGTCGACCACATCCTGGAGGCATACGAGTTCGCGGCCCGGGATCCCTACCGGGCGGCCACGCACAACAAGGGCATCATGAACGGCATCGACGCGGTGGTCATCGCCACGGGCAACGACTGGCGGGCCGTCGAAGCCGGCGCCCACAGCTATGCAGCCCGGGATGGCTACGGCCCGCTCACCCGGTACGAGAAAAACCGGGACGGCGACCTCGTGGGCGTCATCGAGCTGCCCCTGGCCCTGGGCACCGTCGGCGGCACAACCCGGGTGCATCCCATGGCCCGGCTCGCCCTCAAAGTCCTGGGGGTGGAATCGGCGCAGGAGCTCGCCCAGGTCATCGCCTCGGTCGGATTGTCGCAGAACTTCGCGGCACTGCACGCCCTGGCCACCAAGGGCATCCAGCAGGGGCACATGCGCCTGCACGCCAAGAACATCGCCGTCACGGCCGGGGCCAGCGGCGACGAAATCGACATCGTTGCGAGGCGGATGGTCGAAGAAGATGCTGTGGGAGCGGACCGGGCCGAAGAAATCCTCGAAGAGCTTCGAAGCTAACACTGGCTACCTGATGCGGCGGGACAGCCAGGACACCAGGAGCACCACGACAAAGGACAACGCGTAGGCCGCCAGCGTTCCCAGGCCGATGTCCAGCTCCGGGTACAGGTAATGGACGCCGACGCTGAAGCCCACGGTGGTCAGCGAGCCCAGCATCATCGACTTGGCCATCGCCCCGGCAAACCGGGCGCCGTGCTCATAGACAAAGATGGTCATCGTCGACGTGAAGATAGCCGGGAACACGGAAAAAATCCCGGATATGGCGGCGCCGACGTTGGAGAGGAGCACCGCGATTGCGATGACCGTGCCCGCCAGCAGCCCCCGGAACAGGATCTTCCGCCACGTGTAACGCACCTTGATGGGGCTGCGCGACGGCACCTTTTTCCACAGTTCCAGGAACAAAAACGAGGGCACCATCAACGCCAGGTAGACGGCCAGCGACAGCCAGGCCTGCCCGGGCGACAGCAAAAAAAGGCCGGCGGACAGCACTGCCCACACGGCCAGCGAAACCGGCAGGGCAAACCGAAGCGAGCGGTAGGCCGCGACGGAAAACACGGCCAGAAACAAAATGTTGATGCCCATCTCCGCCGGCACCACCACGGCCGCATCAGCGGCAAAGGACGCGCCCCGGTTGACGCCGATGAAGACCATCGCCACGGCCAGATTGGTGGGCAACGTCCCGATGATACCACCGACCTTGGTGCCGTAGCGCTCGGCCACCAGCGTGATGACGATGACCACGAGGGCGGACAGCGAAAACGGGATGACGACCTGGGTGAGCCAATCCATGCATCGGGATGCACCCATGGTATAAAACATGCTCGTATCTCCCGTACAGCGGGGACCGCCCATACGCCGGGCTGGACGATTAAACTCGGCTTTAATCCTGTTCAACGCTGGTAAACCTGACATTTATATCACTCAGTGGTCATTGAAGTCGATGGCAGCAGCTCTCTGGGACAGAGCCGACGGGCTCTTCGGCCGGCCGCGCTCCTCCTGGACGACGGTCGACGAAATGATCTACGGCATGGACGGCTACTTCAATGGCCAGCCCGAGGAAACACGGGAGATGCGGTTCACGGCGATCCAGGAATCCCTGCGGCATCACTACGAAAACAGCCGGTTTTACCATCGGCTCTGCCGGGAATACGACTTCACGCCTGACCAGGTGCAGGGCGAGGATGACCTCCGGCAGGTGCCCATGATTCCCGACACGTTTTTCAAGGAATACCCCTCGGAGGACCCCCGCCAGGTCTACGAATGGCTGCGGAAGATCACCACGGTGGACATCGGCGAATATGATTACGGCGGCAGGTCGCTGCAGGGCTTTCTCCGATGGGCCGAAAAGCGGCTGGAGGGCATGGTCAACCATTCATCGGGTACAACGGGCCATTACAGCTTCATGTTCCGCGACCGGGTGACCTTCCAGCGCTTCTACTACGCGGCGGTGACCACCCTGCTGGCCGTCTCCCCGCCGCGGAACGAGCCGCACTACGTGTACCCCGGCTCCCCGAACACCTATCTCACCCTGGGCAAATGGATCGGCGAGGGAGCCCGGATATTTAAGCCGGAGCGGCAGCATTTTTTGACCGACCGCGAGATAACCATGGACATCGCCCGTCTGATGTCCGCCGGGCAGCCCCGGGGCCTCAAGGACAAGCTGACGCTGCTATTGCTCCGGCGGGCCATGAAAAAAGGCGAAAAACGGCTCGTTAGCCTGCTGCAGCGTCTGGACGAGCGCGGCGAGCAAACCTACGTCATCGGGCCCCCGTTCCAGATATACAGCGTCATGCAGCGGATGCGGGAAAACGGCATTTCCCTCTCGCTCGGCACATACGGCGGCGCCCTGATCACCGGCGGCGGCTGGAAGATATTCGAGGATCGCAGGGTGTCGGAGCAGGAGTTCGGCGCGCTTGCCGAGGAAACGCTGGGGATTCCATCGGAGCATTACGTGGACGTCTACGGGATGTCCGAGATGAACGGGCTGGCCATCTCGTGTGAGGGGCGCTACAAGCATCTGCATCCCTGGATCTATCCCATGGTGCTCGACGACAACGAGGGCATGCTGGGGTACGACGAATGGGGACGGTTTGCGTTTCTGGACCCCGTGGCCAACAGCTACCCGGGCTTCATCATCACCGGCGACCGGGTCCGTCTGCTGGAGGAATGCCCGGCCTGCGGCAGAACGGGCGTGGTGCTCGACAGCGACATCAGCCGGATGGCCGGCTCTGAGGCAAAGGGATGCGCCAATCTCATGCGCGGGCTGATGGCAAACGAGCTCAAAAAAGCGGAGGAACGATAGCATGGGCCTGCATGAGCTCCGCGAAAAAGGATATTTTTTCGACGGGGAATGGATACAGACCTTTGGGCGGGCGCTGCCCTCGCTCGTCGCCATCGCGCTCCGGCATCCATTGCTCGTCGTCCATGCAAACCGTGCCTGCCCCGACGGGCCGGAAAACCTGCGCCCGGACGAGCTGCCCTACGAGATTCCCGCCTACAGCGCGGCGATGGAATGCGGCGCTACGGGAGAGCGATATCTCCGGCCGACGTATCTGTGCGATCCCTGCACCGAGAGCATCGTGGCCATGGCGCACGAGCTCGGCGCCTTCGAGACGGACGACTGGGATTTCGGTGAGCGGACGTTCCAGTTCGTGAACCGGAACATCCGCGTTGATTTTTCGCCCATCAAGTCGGCGACCGAGACGCTCCGCACGGGGCACGGCACCTGCATCGACAAGATGTCGCTGTTCATCGGGCTGTGCCGGGCTGCGGGCATCCCTGCGCGGTACCGGCTGTACAGCCCCACCGGCGTGCAGGCCCTCTACGACATCTATTTCTCGGCTGACCCGCTGGTGCAGAAATGGTTCGACGCCCTCGGGTTTTTCATCCTGCACGGCAGCGCCGAGGTGTACATCGACGGTGAATGGGTCATCAGCGACGTCTCCGCCGATTTCTATCATACCATATCGGCCAGGATCCCGGTGCCGCATTTCGGCGAGGACCCGGCTGACACCTGGATAAAGCCCGCCAGGGGGGTCATGCAGAAGGAGGGGCTCCCGCTGGGATTGAAGCTCATCGGCAGCCTGCCGTTCATACTGTTCGGGGGCACCGGCCGGGCTATCAACGCCAGCGTCAAAGCCAACCTGGAGGAGGGAAAACGGCTGCTGGAGGACACCACCCTCGAGGAATACGACCGGGCCATCCGGGAAACCTATACGCCGAAATGGATCGAGTCGGCGCAGAAGGCCACCCGGGTGCTGGACGAGCTGTAAAACCAGCCCCTTGACGAAAAGAGAAAAAACATTAAGTGGCAGCGGCTTTACCATCGATGAAACGGGCTCACGTGGCGCTCTTCGTCGCCATCGTGTCGGTGTCCTTTGCGGCGGTGCTTATCGTGTCGACGGATGCCCAGCCGCTCACCATCGCGCTGTACCGGATGCTGTTCACCACGCTGCTGCTCACCCCGTTTTTCGTGCTGCAACGGTACCGGCGGGAGCTGGCCGGGCTGGCCCGCCGTGACCTGCTCGGCCTGGGAGCCATCGGGGTGGTATTGGCCGCGCATTTCGCCTTCTGGATATCCTCGCTGGACTCTACCTCGGTGGCCAGCTCGGTGATCCTCGTCACGGCGCACCCGGTGCTGGTGGCTCCGCTGGCCTACCATTTTTTCCGGGAAAAAGTATCCCGGGTCAACGTCGGCGGGATAACGCTGTCCTTGCTGGGCGTCGCGGTGCTCGTCGGCGGCAACTACAACCTGGAGGCGGGCACCCTGCACGGCAACCTGCTGGCCATGCTTGGCGGCGTGGCCGCCGGCGTCTACATCCTGGGCGGCCGGCGGATGCGGCATACGCTGTCCACGCCCGTCTACGCTCTGACGGTGTACGGCGTGGCCACGGTGGTGCTGGCCGGCATCGTGCTCGTGGCGCGGGCGCCGCTGGCGGGCCTCGGAGCCCGCAACTACGGCCTCATCCTGGCGATGGCGCTGGTCCCCGGTATCTTCGGGCATACGTTGTACAACTGGGCCCTGAAATATGTCCGCGCTTCGGTGGCCTCGGTGTCCCTGCTCGGCGAACCGCTCGGCTCGACGATGCTGGCATTCGCGTTGCCCTGGATCAGTCAGGTGCCGTCATGGTATACCCTGGCCGGGGGCGGCTGCATCCTGGTGGGCATCTACCTGGCATCCCGGTCAGCGGAGCCAGAGCCTTTATAAATCACATGTGCCTTACGAAAAAATAATGCGCGTGGGGATTACGGGTGCGGCCGGCTATTTCGGCAGAAACATTATCGCCCGCCTGGAGGAAAACGACAGCGTCGACCATATCATCGGCATCTCCCGGCGGCCATGGGAGCACGGCTACGAGAAGCTCGACTACCATCGCCTGGACGTGCGCAGCGACACGCTGCCGAAGCTGTTCGCCTCGCAGGGAGTGGACACGGTGATACATCTCGCGTTCGCGCTGAATCCCTCCCACGACAAGCGGGAGATGCACGACATCAACGTCAACGGCACCCAGAACGTCCTGGCCGCCGCAGCCGAGGCAGGCATACAAAAACTGGTGATGAGCAGCAGCACAACCGTCTACGGCGCCCATCCCGACAATCCCCTCCGGCTGACCGAAGACATGCCCCGGCGCGGGCGGCACAGCCGCTATTACTATCCCCGGGACAAGGTCCGGCTGGAGGAACAATGCGAGGCATGGAAAAAAAGCCATCCGGAGGTCATCGTGACCACGCTCCGCCCCTGCCTGGTCATGGGACCAACGGTCGACCAGTACTACTCCCGCCTGTTCAACCGGCGGATGCTCCCCCTGGTCAGCGGCGCAAACCCGGAGATACAGTTCATACACCAGGACGACGTCGCCCGCGCGTTCGAACATTTCACCGTGGAGGACATCGGCGGCGTGTTCAACATCGGCGGCGACGGAACCATGCACTGGCGGGACATCATCACCACGGCCGGCATCCGCCCGGTCAGCGTCCCCCGCATCGTCCTGTCACCGCTCATGTCCCTGGCATGGAGACTCCGCCTGATAGAGATGCCGCCGGCCATGCTCGACTTCATCCAGCATCCCTGGGTCGCCGCGGGCGACAAGGCAAAAAAAGCAGGCTTCACCCCCCGGTACAGCACCCGGGAAACACTAGCCGCCTTCCTGAAAGAGAAGAAAAACTTTTAGTAGGCAAAGCGCCTTACCATGCTCAACGGGCCCGTAGGGTAGCTTGGAATCCTTCTACCATGGGGCGGTAGTAACTCGAGTTCAAATCTCGACGGGCCCACTCATCCTTCCGCATGTTCTTCCGGCATCAGAAATGGGATGCCCTCTTTTATGTCGTAGCCGACGTCGCATGTCTCACAACGCAGCGTTCCCGTCCATATCTCGCCCTCCCGCTCCACGGCATCACAAAGCGAAAGCTCGCCATGGCACGTCGGGCAGCGCAGCAGCTCCAGATATCTTTCCTGCATCACATCCATAAACAACACATTAAAATAAAAAGGTGTCGAGAAAGCAGACGGGAGGGAGGAAATCTTCCAATGAGAGGCAAGCCTCTGCAAATTCAGGGCTATAAGGCCATACTATAGGACCATAAGAAAGTCAGGCACCCCGACGACACATACAGGGTACCGGACACCTACTTCATTGATAAAGAAAACGACACCGCCCAACTAAGGATATATAACAAAGAGAAATAGCTTGTTGCAGTCT
>CAZQNC010000013.1:0-22814 GCA_964594625.1 uncultured Thermoplasmatales archaeon
GCCAGCCCTCCGCCGCGTAGGAAGCCCCGCCATTCATGGCGGGGAGGATGTCACAGGGGGCAGTGCCCAGTGGATGGTTGAACAACAACTATGATGGTATCAATGGCGTCACCGCATCTTCAACCTCTCTTTCTTTTACTATTCGGCGAAAAGAATTTAATTATGAAGAGGTTGTGTTAAATGATGAAAACAAAGCTCATATTTCTCATTGCCTTGTTGCTTCTTGTATATCCATTATCGAGTCTAGCATTACAGTCTTCTCAGGAATATATTGGTGCCTCAGTATATACAGCAGAGCTTGAAGATGTTCTTTACGTGGGCGGAGACGGGCCAAACAACTATACAGGCATTCAGGATGCAATAAATGATGCTGGAGATGGCTACATGATTTACGTTTACTATGGAATTTATCAGGAAAATATCGTCGTCAACAAGAGTGTTTCGTTAATCGGCATTTCGGAAAACGATGAAAAACCGATAATAAATACGTCTGAAAACAGGAACACAGTTTCTATCATTGCGGATGATTGTGTGTTCCAAGGCTTCTTGGTTAAAAGTCGACAGGAATTCACTGATGAAAATTCTCCTGCGTGTTATATGCATACAAATGATAGTATCATCGAAAATAACACGTTCATGTATGGAAAATATACATGTTATATGCATAAATCATCTCGAAACACGATACGATATAACAAATTTGTAGGCGGCTACTTGATTGGTTTAAAGACGTATGAGGGAAGATACAACACCATTGCTTATAATATTGCACAAGATAATCATGCACTAGAGGGTTTATATTTATATGAAACAAATAGCAATATCTTGGGAAATACGGCAACAAATAATACCCATGGAATGAGTTTTGATGACGCAAGTAATTGCACCATTTCTTTCAACCAGATATACGAAAACATTCAATATGGAATGACCTCCGACGATTCTACTCATCTGTCCATAGCTAACAATACTATTCATTCCCACCAGTACGGCGGGATATTGATGATGGATTGCTCCAACTGTACCATCCGGGACAACGAACTGTACGACAATCAATGGGGTGTATCCCTCGAAGGCAGGTGGAGATTGCCCTGGTGCAAAAACAAATACAATACCGTCATACATAACAGCATCCATGACAACGGGCTGGGGATATTTTTGGAGGATGGTTGGCGTAATTCATTCATCGAAAACGACATCATCAATAATGACGTTAACGCCCGGTTTTCCTTAGTCCTTTTCTTCGAAGACCAAAATCCTTCTCGTCCATTTTATAATGAATGGAACGCAAATTACTGGAGCGACTGGGAGAAATCGTTTCCAAAACCAATACCGGGATATGTGGAGGTCACTTTCCAAAGTTTTTCATTATCTCTGCCCTGGCGCATGTACGACACAAACCCGGCAGACGAGCCCTACGACTGGTGAAAACTGGATGGAGAATAGGTCTACAAAAGAAAGAGGTATAAGCGACGTAGTGATATAGATTTATGAGATGGATGGCTGTCGTCGCGGTAGGATTGGTGCTTCTCGCTCCGCTGTCATCACTCGGCAATATGATGGCCACTGTTGCCAGCGACGACATCCTCTACGTCGGCGGAAGTGGCCCGGGCAACTACAGCAGCATCCAGGCGGCCATCGATGACGCCGGTGACGACGCCACGGTGTACGTGTATCCGGGGATGTACAACGAGAGTATTGTGCTCGATAAAGAAGTACGTTTAATCGGGAAAAGCGAAGATGGGGTAAAGCCGGTGGTTCAGGCGGTGGAAGGTCAGAGTGCATTGCTCATCGTGGCCGATGGATGTACCATTATGGGGTTTACCGTGAAAAGCCAGGATGTACGGAGCGATGACAATCCCTCCGCATGTGAGATACGCTCCGATAGCAATGTCATCGAGAATAATACGTTCATGTATGGTCGGGAGGCTGTTTTCCTCAACCAGTCATCACACAATATCGTTACACAGAACACGATACGCGGCGGATGGTGGCGAGGTATCTACAGCAGATACGGCGCCCACAATGTAATCTCCTACAATGAAGCAAAACACAATAGTGGAGACGGTTTTTGTTTAGTGGAGGCAAACAGCACCATCACGCATAATACAGCAACAGAAAACTCTGACGGGATAAGCATGACAGCTTGCCATAGCTGCATAATTTCTTTTAATTCGGTTTATGAAAATGACCAATATGGAATGCCCATTGATTCGTCCGCGAATCTCTCATTTATGAACAACTCGGTTCATTCGCATCCGTATGCCGGGTTGCAGTTGATGGATTGCCACGACTGCACGGTCACTGGCAACGAGCTCCGTGATAACGGTGCCGGGGTGATGATAGAGGGGGGATACCGACTACCGTGGAGTAAGTCATATGGCAACGTGATATCTCGGAATAGCATCTCCGGCAGCACCCATCTCGGTCTGTACCTCGAAGACAGCCGGGAAAACCAGATAACGGAGAACAACTTCATAAACCAGGACAACATGTACTTCCATTTCTTCATCAAGATGGACGACCCCAATCCATCCAAGCCGTTATACAACGACATCAACCGTAACTACTGGAGTGACTGGTCATCCTCTGAGCCAAAACCGATACAGGGACAGGTCGACATAGCCATCTGGCTGTTCATACTAGAATTCCCCTGGCACATGTACGACGAGAACCCGGCAGACGAGCCCTACGACTGGAGCTAAAAAGAGCGTTCTATGCCAGCCGTTCGTGGCAGACGTCACGCCGGCTGCAATAGATGCATTTGCCCGTGCGCTCGTGGTTGCGGTGTGCCTCGCCCTGCCTGCGGTCGCGGAGCAGCTTGTCCCGGAGCTCCATGACCGTCTCCCGGAGCTCGTCGCTGTTGTCGATGCTGTATTTTTTTTCCTCGTATTCGATGATGCCGTAGGGCACTGGCCCGAAGGATTCCTCGACGAGCATGCAGTAGGCGATGAGCTGGACGATATGCGAAAACAGGGGTCCCTTGGGCGTCCGCCCCGTCTTCTTCTCCACGGGCATGTAGCTGCTGTCCCGCCGGATGATGTAGTCCGGCCGCCCCCGGATGCCCAGCCGTCTGGACTCCAGCAGCGGGCTCTCCTGCTCCATGCCCACGTAGGCGATGTCCTCCTGCGGCGACACGTATTCCAGCTTCCGCATCAGCATGCCCTCCGACAGGTTCAGCGAGCGATAAAAATACAGGTTGGCGGCCACGATCCATACCAGCGCCAGAATCTCAAGGAAGATGGCGACATCCCGGTTGGCGGGCAGTGCCGACAGGATGACGACCAGCGCGATGACCATGGCGCCCATCGAGGAAAACAGCACGGTTTTCTCGTAGCGCATCCTGAGGACGTCGATGGCGATTTTTTCCGCCTTGTACAGAAAATAGATGGAATAGAGCAGCCAGAGCAGGGAGAGCGCCACGAACAGATAGCTGTGCTCCCGGGCGCCGAGGTCGGTGGCGAAGGTAAGGCCGACGACGGCGAGCAGGGAGGCGGCGCCGATGAGCCCGATGATGACGTTGGTATATTGTTTTCGTTTTTTCTCGTCCCGCCGGATGCTTTCCAGCTCCTGTCCCGCGCTGTTATGGCGGCGGACGCCCGCCGTGGAGTCGACCACGTCTTCCTGGGTGCTCAGCCACCATGAAAGCGGGCAGTATGCATATTTTTCCAGGTCGCCGGCTGCGACCATCTCCTGCTGTGCATCATCCATCGTTGTACCCGTAAGATGTTATCCCAGTATAAACTTTTCTTCGCTCCGGCTGTCCGCCCGGTTATCCCTCCGCAGACGGCGAAAAAAATAAAAAACTTTAAGTGCAAGGACATACATTCTTTAGAGCAGGTGTTTGCATGAAGCGAGGGGTCGGGATTGCGTTACTGCTATTTGTAATTATAATTGTAGGAGGAACAGCTGTTTTTGTCCTGTCACATGGGACGGCGTCGGCTGCATCCTCGGGAAAAATCATCTTCGTGGACGACGACTTCGTCGACGATCCGGCGAACCACAAGTTCAGCAGCCTCCAGGACGCGATAGACCACGCGGATACCGAGCCGGGGGACACCATCGCCGTCTTCGCCGGCACCTACGACCACATCGCCATCAACAAGGACGACCTCACCATCTCCGGGGAGGGCGCCGGCAGCGTCACCATCACGGACAGCGCCGCCTACGCGGTGAGCGTGTTCGCCGACGGGGTGACCATCCAGAACGTGACCATCCGTGGGGGAACCTCCGCCGCCCTGTACACCAACCATGACCATCTGACGGTCAGATACTGCACGATGACGCAGGGCAGCCGGCAGAGCGGCAACTGGGCGGCCCAGATAAGCGGCGATCACGCCGCCATGTACCATTGTACGATATCGCAGGCCGGCTGGGGGCTCAACATCCGGCAGGCATACAACTGCAGCGTTCGCGACACCTCGTTCACCGACATAGAAAACAAGGCGGTCGTCGTCGAGCATTCATCCGACATTTTTATCCGTAATATCACTGCTACAAACGTCTTCTGCGGGATGCGCATCCTCGAAACCGATGGTGTACATCTCATAAATAGCACGTTTGCCGACAACAAGGTCGGGCTCATCCTCGACGAGGACGCCACGGACAGCAGCATCCGGAACTGCCGGTTTACGGGCAACGCCGGCCTGGGCATCGATTTCGGCTACGGCATCTACCTCGATGCATCATGGAACAACACCATCACCAGCTGCCACGTCCAGGGAAACGACCGCGGCATCTACGCCGAGGCCACGTCGCATGACAACCTCATCCACCACAACAACTTCATCGGCAACGGCATCAACGCCGTTGACCATGGCACCAATGTATGGAACAGCAGCATCGGCAACCACTGGGACGGCTACACCGGCGTCGACACAGATCACAACGGCATCGGTGACACGCCGTACATGCTGACGGCCAGCACCGCCATGGACCATCATCCGCTCGTCGCCCCCGTTCAGAGCCCGCCGGCCCGGGTCTGGGTCGACGACGACTATACCCCGGCTACGCCGGGCTGGGCACATGACCATTTCGACACTCTGCAGGCAGCCCTCGACGCCGTCACCCCGTCCGGCGGCTGCTACGTCTACAACGGCAGCTACCAGGAATGCGCGGTCACCAAGAACATCTCGCTGGTCGGCGCCGGTGACGCCCGCATCGCCGGCGGCAGCGACGGCATCTATGTCACCGCGGACGACGTCTACATCAGCGGGTTCGTGGTCACAGCGAGCGACGCCGCCGTCAAGATACAGAACGCCGGGCGGGTCACCGTCGCCAACTGCAGCGTTTCGCAGGCGGTGTTCGGCGTCTACCTGGTTAACACGTACGGCTGCGAGCTGTATAATCTCTCCGTTCACCACAACCACAAGGGCATCTTCCTGTTTGACGCCTCTGCGTCCACCATATGGGGCAGCCACATCCACAACAACACCTATTTCGGCATTGAACTGAGCCATACGTCGCTGGGCAACACGGTCGCCGACTGCCACATTGCAGATAACGGCAACTACGGCGTCTACCTCGTGCAGCAGTCCAACGACAACAGCTTCTGGCATAACACGTTCATCGACAACGCCGCCTATGACACCTGCAGCAACCAGTGGGGCGGCGCCTACGAGGAGGCGCTCGGCAACTACTGGAGCATGCATCAGGGGGCAGACGTCCTGAAGGGCGCGGCCCGCAGCATGCCCGGGCAGGACGGCTATGTTGACAGCCAGTATACGATTCCCGGCGGGTCCGGGGCAGCCGACGCATACCCGCTTCGGTATCCGGTGACCGACCACCCGCGTTTCGTCTGGGTCAACGCCGATGGATTCACCCCGGGATATCCCGGCTGGCAGCATGACCATTTTGCCTCCATCCGGATGGCGGTGGACGCGGTGCAGGACGAGGGCGGCTGCTTTGTGTACGACGGCGGATACCAGGAACACGTTTTGCTGGAGCGTCCGGTCACCGTGACCGGGCAGACGGCGGCCGGTACGGTCGTCCGGGGAAACGATGCCCCCGGATTTGCCATCACCGGGGACGGGATAACGCTTCATGATTTTACGGTGCGTGACTGCTGGAACGACCCCGGCATCCATGTGACGGGCGACAACGCCACCGTCAGCGGCTGCGTGGTCGCCGACAGCTACTACGGCGTCGTGGTGACCGGCAACGACACCCGCCTTGCCAATACCAGCATCCGTCATAACGCGTACATCGGAGCGGCATGGCGGCAGACGCAGCGACCCGTCATGCAGCACTGCAGCGTGTACGGCAACAACAAGGGAGTCGTGCTCATGCAGGTCACCGACGGCCTGTTCACCCATGTCGAGGTTCACAACAACTCTGTGAACGGCCTTGAGCTCTCCTCGTCCGATGACAACATCTTCCATCATATTTATTGCATCGACAACATGTACGGCGTCCACGCCGACAGCTCCAGCGGCAACCTTTTCTATTTCAACGACTTCATCGGCAACGACCAGCATGCCTGGGACAACGGCGACAACAGCTGGGACAACGGCACCGTGGGCAACTACTGGCAGGGATTCGACGGCGGCACCCGCATCCAGGGGACCTATAGCACCCCGTACATGGTACCCGGCGGCGGCAACGCCGACAACCATCCGCTAATACGCCGGGCCGGACTACCGATTCCGTCTTTCACCATTAATCCTTCTCCCACGTTCACCATGCAGACGGTGACCTTCACCGACATATCTATAGACCTCGACGGCGCCATCGTGCAGCGATACTGGGATTACGGGGATGGCTCCAACGCCACAACAGCTGATGCAACTACGACGCACGTCTATGGCGACGACGACACCTATACGGTCACGCTGACCGTCACCGACGACGACGGGCATGCGGGGACGGCCAGCAAAACAGTCACCGTGTTCAACACGGCGCCCACCGCCGCCATGACCTGGGAGCCACTGGAACCCACCGACATGGACACCATCCTGTTCAACGGCAGCGGCAGCACCGACCCCGACGGCACCATCGATAAATACACTTGGCGATTTGGAGACGGCACCAACGTTACAACAAATGATACTGAAGTAACGCATCGCTACGCCGACAACGGTCTCTACGAGGTCACGCTGACCGTCACCGACGACGACGGGGCGACAGACACAATACACATCGACGTATCGGTCGGCAACGTCCCGCCCCTTGTCTCCTTTGACGTCTCCCCGGAGGAGCCGTCGACCGCCGACAGCATTGTCTTCACCGACACCAGCACAGACCCCGACGGCACCATCGCCAACTACACCTGGACGTTCGGCGACGGCACCACCAGCCATGAGGCCAGCCCATCGCACAGCTACGCGGACAACGGCACCTACCAGGTCACGCTTACGGCTCGTGACAACGACAACGACACCGCAACGGCCAGCATTAACATCACGGTCACCAACGTCGCACCCGGGGCCGGTTTTACCTACACGCCCGCCAGCCCCACCGACGTCGACGTGGTCGACTTCACTGACACCAGCGTCGACACCGACGGCGCCATCATAGCATGGCAGTGGGCATTCGGCGACGGGGAAACCAGCACCAAGCAGAACCCCCGCCACGTCTTCCCCGATGACGGCACTTACCAGGTCAACCTGACGGTCACCGACGACGACGGCGCCACCAGTACCACGTCCCAGTCCATCGAGGTGTACAACGTGCCGCCCTGGGCCCGTTTCAGTTTCACCCCCGGTGAGCCAACCGTCCTCGACACCGTGACCTTCATCGACGACGCCACCGATCCCGACGGCAGCGTCATGGAATGGGAATGGGACTTCGGCGACGGCAACACCAGCACCGCCCGGGACCCCGCGCATGGCTACGCGCACGACGGGCTGTACACGGTCACCCTGACGGTCACCGACGACGACGGGGCAACCGGCACCACCACGGGCTCCCTCCTGGTGATCAACATGCCGCCCATCGTCAACTACAGCTACACGCCGGCGGAGCCGACGGACATCCAGGACATCTCCTTCACCGGCAACGCATCCGACCCCGACGGCGCCATCGCCAACTACACCTGGACGTTCGCCGACGGCAACACCAGCTACGGCGCCAACGCCACGCATCGCTACGCCGACAACGGCACCTACACGGTCACGCTCACCGTCACCGACAACCAGGACGGCAGAACCAGCCGCGCATACGACGTCAACGTCTCCAACGTGCCACCATCCGCGTCGTTCACCTACGAGCCCGACGACCCCAAAACCGGCAAATACACCACCTTCCGCGACACCAGCACCGACCCCGACGGCACCATTGTCAACGCCACCTGGTACTTCGGCGACGGCACCAGCGACCAGGACGGCGACCTCCTCAACCACAAATACGACAGCGAAGGCGACTACCTGGTCAGGCTCGTCGTCACCGACAACGACGGGGCAACCACCAACGCCACCCGGACCATCGAGGTACAGGACGAGGACGAGGCAGCCGGATTCGAATTCGTCGTGCTCGTCGCAGCGGTCGGCATCCTTCTCTTCATGTGGAAGCGCCGGATGGGAGTGTGGCGCCGTCGATGACCACCCACAAAATCATCCGTGACTCGGTCTACGGCAACATCCGCGTCGCCGATTTATTCCTTGAGTTGCTCCACCGGCCGGAGCTGCAGCGCCTCCACGGCATCCGCCAGCTTGGTCTCACCTACCTCGTCTACCCCGGAGCCAACCATACCAGGCTGGAGCACTCGCTGGGCACCTGCCACGTCGCCAGACGGATGGCAGCATCCCTCGACCTCGGCCGGCAGGAGCAAAAAAACGTCGGCGTTGCAGCCCTGCTCCACGACATCGGACACGGGCCGTTCAGCCACACGCTGGAACGCCTGCTCCACCAGGCAACCGGAGACGACCACATGGATCTCACCCGGGAGATGATCGCCGGGCAGCGAACCCTGGACGACGTCGACGCCGAGCCACTGCCAGCCCTGCTCCGGCAGCACGACATCGACCCGGCGGACATCGTCGCCATCCTGTCCGGACAGCGCCACCACCTCTCCGACATCATCCACGGCCCCATCGACGCAGACCAGATAGACTACCTGCGGCGAGATGCCCATTACACCGGCGTGGCATACGGCGTCATCGACTTCGACCGACTCGTGCAGACCATGACCCTGCACGACGGCCACGTCATGGTACACAAAAAAGGGGTCAGCGCCCTGGAAAGCATGCTGGTCGCCCGCTCGCTCATGTACTCCTCCGTCTACCTGCACAAGACGGTGCGCATCGCCGAGCTCATGCTCCTCCGGGCCGTCGAGCACGCCACGCCGTTCGATTTTTCCCCGCTGACCGACGGAGAGCTGCTCCACCGGCTCCGGCAGGAAGGCACCTTTCAGCGGGATATCGTCCGACGCGTCAAATACCGGCGGCTGTTCAAGAGCGCCTTCCGCCGCGACCTGGCAGACATGAACCAGGAGGAACGACGCCATCTCGCCGAGCTCGACACCGCGGCGGCCGAGCAGTCCATCGCCGAAAAAGCCGGCCTCGACGGGGGCTACGTCATCGTGGACGTGCCCGGCAGGGACGTCCTGCTCAGCGAGCCACGCCTCAAGCAGATGGATGTCCCCATCCTGGACGACGGCAGCGCCGCCCCGCTCAGCGACTACACGCCCCTGGTCAACGCGCTCCAGCTTCGCGGGGTCACCGACTGGGGCGTCATGGTCATCTGCCCCGAAGACGCCCGCTCCAGGGTGGCAGGGATAGCGCCGGAGATGCTGCTCGGATAGCTGGCCCGCTGCATTGTCTTTTCCGGATATCGGAGCCCGTCATGGACCGCCGGAGTATACCGAGGGGGTGCCCCCGCTCCCGGCATACGCCCTCCGGGTCACTGCTTGTTCTGCCCCCGGCTCAGCGCTTGCACCATCTGAGATATCCATCCGGCTACCGTCCGTGCACGGTGACCCGGTCGCCTCGCGCTGCCCGGAGCGTCTGCTGCGCGTTTCCGTTGCGCCGGGCTATCTCGAGCAATCCGGCGCTGGACACGGTGAGCAACAGTTCCTGCTTGTCTGCGTGGCCGTAGCTGGGGACAAACGGTAGATTATGCCGGCGGTTGGCCACGAACACGGTGACGGTGTCTCCATAGGCGGCGGAGATGTCCCCCGGGCGCAGGCTGGTGATGAGGTTGCCGAAATGGTCGATGTAGACAACGACGCCGTTCTCTGCATCCGGCGCTTCTCCGAGATCCAGGGTTTCGTAGTCGCTGCAGGATACGCCGAGCTCGTCGGGCGGTACGCCCCGGAGCAGGCGGACTGCCACCGGCGCAAAAATGTCACGGCCGTGGAACGTCGGCGCTACCTCGTCTGCCGTGTACGCCCCGGCGGTTATCTCGTAGACCTGCTGCAATCCGAGCCGGCGGGCTGCCGGGATGAGCACGCCGTTGTCCGGCCCGACAAGGCAGCCATGCTCGCATAAGGCGATGACGGCCCTGCGGGCGGTGCCAACGCCGGGGTCGACGACGGCGACGTGCACCGCGTCGTCGAACTGCGGGGCCGCGGCGTAGAGCACGAATGCACCCTCCGTGATGTCCTGCGGTGCCACGTCGTGGGCGACGTCCACGATGACGGCTCCGGGCGCGATGGACAGGATGCGTCCCTTCATCTGGGCCGCGTACCGCCAGCCGATGTCGGTGGTCAGCGTCACCGTGTTCATGCCACCTCCCCCTCCAGCCAGGCGAGATAGCCGGGGCTGCCGTCGCCGACCGGCAGCATCAGCACCTCGGGCACGTCGTAGCTGTGCAGCTCCAGGATGCGGTCGCGGAGCGCCGGCCAGTGCTCCCGCGTGGTTTTCATGACCAGCAGGGTTTCCTCTGTCTCCGCTACATCATCCTGCCAGGCGAACAGCGACGTCACCCCGGCCAGGTTGGCGCAGGCGATGAGGCGCTCGTCGAGCAATGCGCGGGCGATGTCACGGGCTTCCCCCTGAGGGCAGGTGCAGAGGACGACCACGTGTCCCATGGGCTATACAATCCCGCGGGCTTTAAAACCATGGTGGCATCTTTTTAAGCCAACGAGGGATACGGGGATATGAAGGACGTGGCCGTGCTGCTGGCATTGGTGCTGCTGCTTTCCGCCGCGGCGCTCCCATACGACATGGGGCAGCCGGCGTCATCGATGGCGTGTCCTCGACCGGCCTGGACAGGCCCAGACCCCTATTTCGTGCCCGGGGACATGACGCTGGCGGACGACGGGTTTCACGAGGAACGGATGCTGCACATCGAAACCTGGTACTACGAGGCACTGTTCGACGGGCGGAGCATGGTGTTCCTCGTCACCGTGCTGTCCCGCTCCGACGGCCACACCGGGCTGGCCATGGCCGGGCTGTACCTGTACCGCCATGGGCGTCTCGTCGCCACGGAACGGCTGATAACGGCTTCGTTTACGGCATCATTTGACCGTCCGTCCGTCATGCTGCGGGACCAGCACATGGTGGACGGATACCTCGGCCGGGAGGGCCATCTGGTCTACGACCTCCGGTTCGAGCACAACGGCACCAGCATCGCCCTCCGGTATGTCAACCAAACCAGGGGATGGATGGGCGACATGGGGCGGGGATGGTGGCTGGCGGTCCCCGAGCTGCAGGTCACGGGCACCGTCACCATGGACGGCCAGAGCCATACCGTAACGGGAACGGGCTACCACGACCACAACGTGTTCTCCCTGCTGAACCCGCTGCTGGAACACGGCTACCTGGACGGCAAAATGACCTCCGAGCATTTCTCGCTGGTCTGGGGGCACATCCTGGAACGCCGCACCCGGGCGCACAGCTTCGCCGTAATCAGCGAAAACGGCGGCTACCATCCCCTCGGCCCCGGCGACGTGGACCTCGCGTTTTCCTCATACGTATGGGACAACGGCAGCCGGATACCCACCGTCTGCACCCTCATCATACACGACAGGGAACACGGCATCACGGGGGAGATACAGATGACGGCCACGGCGATGCATCACATCCGGCTGCCATTGCTCCGCTACTGGCGCTACCACGTCAGGGTGACTGGATGGCTCAGCAGCCCGACACATCACGAGGCAATCGACGCACGGGGCATGATGGAATACATGCGGTACTAAAAAAATGATATAAGCTTTATACCGGCAGCCCTATATCCTGGTGGATGGGATTCGACACAAAAACCTGCGTTATACCGCCGGGCACCCGGTTCGACGGCGGCACCATCAAGCTTGAAGGAGATGCAGTCATCGGCAACAACTGCACCGTCGACCACGTCATCGCAGCGGAGCGCTGCTTCATCGGCGAGCGCACCGCCACCGGCTCGCTCTCTGCGGCCGGCGACGTCCGCATCGACCATTTCTCCACGGTCAACGGCGACGTGCTCTGCGGCGGCGACGCCTACATCGGCGAGGGCTGCACCATCGACGGATTGCTCCGATTGCGGGGCGACCTCGACGTCGGGGACAACGTCAAGATACGGGACGGCTTCGAGGCCCAGGGCTGGATACACATCCGGAACCCGCTGCCCATGGTCATCTACGTCCTGCTCTACCTGTTCGAGCTCATGAAACGGGGGCACAGCGACGAGGTCGAGCGCATCCTCAAGGAATACGAGGCGGAGGGTGCCGTTATCTCCATCGCCGACCACTACCTGTTTCTCCCCCACGGATCCGTCCTGACCCCCGGCGAGGGCACCATCACCGGCGGGCTGCACATCCATGAGGGCTGCCATATCGCGGGCAACATGACAGCCAAGGGCGACATCGCCGTCGAGGACGGCTGCGTGGTCGCCGGCTCGCTGCACACAGACGGCGCTGTATGCATCGGCGACGACGTCCGGGTCGAGGGCAGCATCTCCGGCAGCAATGTCCAGATCGGTGCTGCCACCATCGCCGGCGGCATCGACGCTACAACGGTTGCGCTCTCGCCGGCGGCATCGGTCACCGGGAAAATACGGGCCGGGGACGGCGTGGTGTTCGCCGACGGAACCAGGCAAAAAATGGATGAAGCGGTGGAGCGATTCGAGGAGCAGGTGGACGTCGTGGACGGCGTCTCCGAGCTCCTGTAGTCAGTACTCGAGCCCCCGCCGCGCCGTGCCGCCCTCGTCGAAGCGGTGTTTTATCTTCTCCATACGGGTGGCGACGTCGGCTTTCTCGATAAACGACGCCGGGGCATCGCGCCCCGTCAGAACAATATGGGTCGCCCCGCGCTTTTCGACCAGCCTGAGCACCGATTCTGGGGTGAGCAATCCGAGCGATACGGCGACGTTGACCTCGTCCAAAACGAGCAGGAACGGCTGCCGGGCCAGCGCCCGTTCGGCGGCCTGGAGCCCCTGCCGGGCGAGCTTTTGGTCCCGGTCGGTGGGCTTTTTGACAAAGTCGGGCCTGCCGTATTGCTCGACGTTCAAAAAGGATAGGCTGGTTTCGCCGTAGTCGCCTTTTTTGAGGAACTGGATGACCGCGACGGGCCTGCCGGTGCCGGCTGCGCGGGCGGCGAGGCCGAGGCCTGCCGTGGTTTTCCCCTGGCCGTCGCCGGTGTAGACGTAGACAAGGCCGGCCGTGTTCATCTGCCCCGTTCAGCCCAGGGTGTCCTCGGTCATGATGGTCAGGGATTTCGGTACCTTGGAGAGCTCTCCCTTCCGTCTGCCGACGAGGACGTTGACGTTGTTGTCGGCGGCGATGTCGACCAGGCGCTGGGTGATGATGCCGTCGAAGATGACGGTGTGGGCTTTCTTGTTCGCGAGGGTGTCGACCAGCTTGTCGACGCCGATGCTGTCGATTTCTTTGCCGTTGCTGTCGAGCAGTTTTGCCTGGTTGTTTTCTTTGACGTCTTCAAGGATTTCCTTGTACTGCTGCTGGTCCTTGTTGAGCTTTTTCCCCTTTTGCTTTGTTTCTTTCTTCGCTTCCTTTTTTTGGCGGCCTTTTTTGTTGTTGCCGCCTTTGTTGTTGCCGGTGTCGGGTTTCGTCATGCCGTGGCTGTCCATGTACTGCTCCATGGGGATCTTGTTTTTCAGGGATTTCATGATGAGCTTGTAGGGGAGCTCCTCGACCTCCCTGGTTTTCGGTGCCTGGGCCACGAAGTCGATGTCGGCTACCTGCAGCAGCTCCTTCAGGATGAGCTTGCCGCCCCGGTCGCCGTCGACGAACGCCGTGGCGATTTTTTCGTTGCACAGGCTAGCGATGCTCTTGGGGATGCTCGTGCCTTCGACCGAGATGGCGTTTTTGATGCCGTGTTTCAGCAGGTTGAGCACGTCGTTGCGTCCTTCGACGATGATGACCGCGTCGCTTTTGCCGACGTGGGGGCCGGCGGGCAGATGTTCCTTGCCGTAGTGCTCGATTTCTTCGACTTGGACGGACTGCCGGATGGTCTCGGCCATGTCCTCTATTTCCTCTTTGCTTTCGCTGATGATGCTGGTTACGATCTCCTTGGCTCGCTCGATGACCTGTTTCCGCTTGGAGACGCGGACGTCTTCCACCTGGTCGATGGATATCTCGGCGGTGCAGGGGCCGATGCGGTCAACCGATTCGATGGCCGCGGCGATGATGGCGGTTTCCACCTTTTCCAGGGCCGATGTGAGCTCCAGCGTTCCCTCGCTTTTGCCCTTTTTCTGGTGGATGTCCACCTCGATGCGCCCGATGCGGGCCGATTTCTGCAGGTCTCGCAGGTCGAGGTCCTCGCCGATGAGTCCCTCCGTCTGTCCGAAGATGGCGCCGATGACGTCTGATTTTTCGACGGCTCCGTCTACCTTTATTTGTGCTTTAATTAGATATTTTGCTGATGATGGATCCATAGACATATGTATCACTTCCTTACAATTAGCACACCATGCAGGTGCTCCTACACGACAGGGGGTAAAGGAGGAAAGATATGAACATGATGCACTAATTTCCGTGTTACTATACAACTATCATATTAAAACCTTGCGGCATCGCTGCCCTCGTCATGGCGGCTCTTCTTGGGCCCGATATGAGTAAACGCTAAATAACATTCCTCTTTTATCCGTCCGTTGAGCTACCATGAGCGACGAGGAATCAGACAGCGAGCGCATATTCATCGGGGTCGCCTGGCCCTACGCCAACGGGCCATTGCACCTGGGCACCGTGGTAGGCTGCCTGCTGCCCGCGGACATCTTCGGGCGCTACCATCGCATGCAGGGCAACCGGGTGCTGATGGTGTCTGGCAGCGACGAGCACGGCACCCCTATCATGCTGAAAGCCGAAAAAGAAGGTGTGACGCCGAAGGACATCGCCGACAGGTACAACCGGCAGCACGTGGACAACATCGCCGCGCTGGGCATCGAGCTGGAAAACTTTTCCCGGACCAGCGGCGACTTCCACCGGCAGGTGGTGCAGGATTTTTTCCTCCGGCTCAACGACAACGGGTACATCTATCCTGAAACGATGGAGTCGCCCTTCTGCGAGAGCTGCGGGCGCTTTCTGCCCGACCGATACGTCGAGGGCACCTGCCCCTACTGCGGGGGCCTGGCCCGGGGCGACCAGTGCGACGCCTGCGGGAAAACATTGGAGGCCGGCGAGCTCGTCGACCCGCGCTGCAAGCTCTGCGGCGAGCCGCCCGTGATGCGGGAAACCGAGCACCTGTTTTTCGAGCTGTCCGCCTTTCAGCGGGAGCTGCTCGACTGGCTGGAGGACAAGGACTTCTGGCGGGGCAACGTCATCACGTTCACCCGCAACTGGATACGGGAGGGGCTGGAGGACCGGGCGGTGACCCGCGATCTCGAATGGGGCGTCCCCGTGCCCCTGGAAGGCTACGAGCGCAAGCGCCTCTACGTCTGGTTCGAGGCCGTGATGGGCTACCTGTCCGCCAGCCGGCAGTGGGCGGAGCAGCAGGATACGCCGGAGGCATGGCGGGACTGGTGGCAGGATGATGCCCGCCATTACTATTTCCTGGCGAAGGACAACATTCCCTTCCATACCATCATCTGGCCGGCCATGCTGCTGGCGCACGGCGACCTCCGCCTGCCGTACGACGTGCCCGCCAACGAATACCTAACGTTTTCCGGGGAGCAGTTCTCCAAGTCGAAGGGCATCGGGGTCTGGATTCCCGAGGTGCTGGAGCGCTTCGCCCCCGACGCCATCCGCTACTATCTGTCCGTCAACATGCCGGAGAAGCATGACACCGACTGGAACTGGCAGGATTTCCAGGCGAAGACCAACAACGAGCTGGTCGGCACCTACGGCAACTATGTGCACCGGGTGCTCACCTTTACCGCCAAGCATTACGGCGAGATACCGGCAGCCGGCGAGCTCACCCCTGACGACATGGCGATGCTCGAGGCCATCGAGGAACGGGGCACCGCTATCAGCCAGGCTATCGAGACGGTGCAGCTCAAGCGGGGCATGAAGGAGCTCATCGGGCTGGCGCAGCGCGGCAACCGCTACCTCAACGACATGGAGCCATGGAATCTCATCAAGGAGCAGCGGGAGCGATGCGCCACGGTGCTGCACGTCGCCCTCCGGCTGGTCAAAGCCCTGGCCATCTACGCGACGGCGTATCTGCCGCACGCCGGGCAGCGCATCTGGAGCATGCTCGGGCAACCCGGCAGGGTGAAAGAGCAGCGCTGGGATGCCGCCCTTGAGGACGTTGCCGATGCGACGCTGGATACGCCATCGCCGCTGTTCGACACCATCGACGTTGATGACCTTATAGGTGATGCGGGGGAGGAAGGCGAGGCGGCGGATGGCTGCGAAACGCTTGACCTCCGGGTGGCGAAGATAGCCCGGGTGCGGGAGCATCCCGACGCCGACCGGCTCTACGTGTTCGACCTGGATGTCGGCGAGCTGGGCAGCCGGCGCATCGTGGCGGGTATTCGCCCCTGGTATGACGCCGCCGAGCTCGAGGGGCGGCGCATCGTGGTCGTCGCCAACCTGAAACCGGCGGTCATCCGGGGTGTGCGCTCGCAGGGGATGCTGCTGGCCGCCGACGACGGCACGCCGTCGCTCCTGGTCGCCCGCGGTGACCCCGGGCAGGTGGTAGCCCCGGCGGATGTTGACCCGGCGCCGGATGGCGAGGTGGACATCGAGCTGCTGGAGGAGCTCGGGCTGGAGGTAAACGAGGACGGAGCAGCGGCCTGCGGGGGACGTGTGCTGCAGGACAGCATTGGCCCCGTCAAGCCGGACCGGGACGTGGCCGCCGGGACGCCCATTCACTGATGGAACGGCACCGCCATAGCAACCCCCGTCAGGATAAATATTATATAGAAATGTCCATTATGTGTGCGTAAATAGAATGTCAAATTACAGCACTATCTCTGTTCCAAAAGACCTTCACGACGAGCTGCGAAAAAACGTCAAGGAAAACCCTCGCCTCGGCTACTCCAGCATCGCCGAGTTCTGCAAAGAGGCCATCCGCCTTCACGTCGCCAACATACGCACCGAGCGGCGGGAAGCATTTCTGCAGCGCGTCGACCTCGAAGGACTGCTCAAAAAGGTAGACATCGTCTCGACGGTGGAAGGCGGCGAATACCGGCGCATCTTCGAGACCTGCAACGACCCCTCCTTCGTCATCGCGGCGGACGGCAGCATCCTCAACTGCAACCGGCAGCTCATCGACCAGCTCGGATACAACGAAAAAGAAGACCTGCTGGGCAAAGACGTGTCCATCCTGTTCGCCAGCCAGGGGCAGCTCAACGACATCATGACCCAGGCGCAGCAGGACGTCGTCCGCGACCGCGACGTCGCCATGAAACGCCGCGACGGCAAAATGCTGGACTTCCTCCTCAGCGTGGGCACCATCACCGACGACGGCGCCACCCGGTACGTGGGCACCGGCAAAGACATCACCGTGCGCAAGATGGCGGAAGACCGCCTCAAAAAAGAACACCATCTCTTCTCCACCATCCTCCGGGAGGTATACGACTTTGTCGTCATCATCCAGAACGGCCGGATACAGTACGCGGCGGGCAAATGCCAGATATCCGGGTACACCCCCGAAGAACTCGAAGGCATGGACTTCCTGGGCATACTGACCCCTGAAAGCCAGAAAAAGGCAGAGGAAAACGAGCGCAGACGCCTGGAAGGCGACGACATAGCACCCATCCAGCAGTACCAGGTGATCACCCGGGAGGGAGACAAACGGCGGATAGAAACCTCCTCCCAGATGATATCCTTCGAGGGCCAGCCGGCCATCCTCACCGTCGTCCGAGCCGCAGACGACGGCGGCAGTTAAATACCGCCATCGCATTTTGTTTCCAATGCGGTATGACCTCCACGTTCACACGCATTACTCCAAGGACTGCACCGTGCCGCCCGTCGACATGGCCAGACAGCTCAAAAAACAGGGCTACGCCGGCATGGCCATCACCGACCACGACACCGCCGCCGGCGCCCTGAAACCATACGACATCGCAGACTTTCTCATCGTTCCCGGCATCGAGGTATCCACCACGCGGGGCCATCTCCTCGGGCTGGGCATCACCGCGGACGTCACCAGCCGCGACGTCGCCACGGCCATCGACGAGATACACGCCCAGGGCGCCGTCGCCGTCGCCGCGCATCCCTTCCGGCGCTCCTCGCCCTCCATATCCAGCGTCGAAGGCCTGGACGTGGACGCCGTGGAAACGTTCAACGGACGAAACTTCCCCCGGCAAAACCAGCAGGCGGCGGCGCTCGCCACCGAATACGGCCTGCCCACCACGGGGGGAAGCGACGCGCATCAGCTCAGGGAGGCGGGCAGCGGCTACACCCTGGCGGACGCGGAAACCGTCGACGACCTCCTCGCAGATATCACCTCGGGAAAAACCCGGGCCGATGGCACGACGTCGCTGGGGCGGCCGCTCCGCTCCGCACTGGGTACCCTCAGGCGTTACATGGACCGCGGCTTCCGGCGGGTTTAGCCGTACAATTCGGCTTTTTTCCGGTAAAACGCCCAGCGACGCTCCAGTTCTCCCTTGATCTTGTTCACGTCGTTGTTCGTGAGATTGCGGAACCGTCCCTGCAGACGGAGCCAGTCCTCTATGGGCTTGGCGTCGCGCTCGCCCGCCAGGATCTGCTTCGACGGCGGGTTGAACGACAGCGTGCCGTCCTCGTACTCGTAGAGCAGCCACATCCCGGTTTCCACGGCCAGCCGGGCCATGGTAACGGTCTTGCTCATGTCGAACCGCCAGCCGGGCGGGCAGGGGCACAGGATTTCCATGTACTTTGGCCCCCTGGTCTCCTTCGCCTTCAACGTCTTCCGGTAGAGGTCCTCCGGGTAGGCGATGGTCGCCGTCGTCACGTAGGGAATCTCATGGGCCATCGCTATCTCGGCAAGGTTTTTCTGCTGCTCCTTTTTGCCCTTCCAGGTCGTCGTCGTCCAGGCCCCGTAGGGAGTGGCGCCGCTCCGCTGGATGCCCGTGTTCGAATACATCTGGTTGTTGTAGCACACGTAGATAAAATCGGTGCCGCGTTCCAGTGCGCCGCTCAGCGCCTGCAGGCCGATGTCGTAGCTGCCGCCGTCGCCCGCCCAGGCCAGCACGGTGATGTCGTCCCGCCCCTGTGCCTTCATCGACGCCTCGACGCCTGATGCGCCCGCAGCGGCGGCTTCGAACGCGATGTTCATGGTCGGCACGCCGAACGAGGTCTTCGGGTACAGTGACTCGATGACGGCGCTGCACGATGCCGGGACGGTTACGATGGTGTCCTTGCCCAGCGCCTTGAGCACGGTGCGCAGCGCGACCGTTATCGGGCAGCCCGGGCAGGATGCGTTGCCCTGCAGTACGTATTCCTCTTTCGGTAGGTCCTTCAATGCCATTATTGCACCTCCACGGTGTACCAGCCTTCTTTGCCCTGCTCGGCCAGCTCGTAGATACGCATGATGTCCTCGTAGGTGACGTCTCTGCCGCCGAGCCCCGCTATGAAGGGATGTATCTCTGCGTCGAGCGCGGCCTGCATCTCGGTGGCGAGCACGCCGGCCATGCCCAGCGAGATGTCACGGTCGATGACCACCATCTCGGCGTGGTCGGCGATGGCCTGCAACGCCTCCCGGGGAAACGGGCGGAACACGCGCACCCTGGCAAGGCCTGCAGCCGTGCCGTTGTCGCGGAGCTCGTCGACGGCCCGGTGGGCCTCAGCTCCCAGGGCGCCCATGGCCACGATGACCATGTCCGCGTCGTCGCAGCGATAGGTGTCAACGAGGCCGTAGCTGTCGCCGATGTCGCCCCAGGCCGAGCCGACCTCCGTGATGATGTCCTTGGCGCGCTGCTGCGCCTGATGCATGTCGTAGCGGACCTCCATGTAGTAGTCGGGCCCGATGATGTTGCCATGCGTCACCGGGTCGTCGACGTCGAGCTTCCAGCCCGGCTTGAACGCGGGCAAAAAGTCGTCGACGGTCTGCTGCTCGGGCACGTCGACGGCCATCGAGGTGTGTGACAGGATGAAGCCGTCATAGTTGACCATGACCGGGAGCATCACGTCGCTGTGCTCGCCGATGCGGTAGGCCTGCACCAGGGTATCGTAGACCTCCTGGTTGCTCGAGCAGTAAAACTGGAGCCATCCGGTATCGCGCTGCGACATCGAGTCGTTGCAGTCGCTCCAGATGCTCCAGCCCGGGCCGATGGCACGGTTGACGTTCACCATCACCACCGGGATGCGGGCGAGCGCCGCCCAGTGCAGCATCTCGTGCATCAGGAGCAGGCCGTGTGATGCCGTCGCCGTAAACGTCCGTGAGCCGGAGGCGCCCGCGCCAATGCAGGCAGCCATCGCCGAATGCTCCGACTCCACCCGTATGAACTGGGTGTCCAGCTCGGCGTTTTCCACGTACTTGGCCAGCCGCTCGACGATGACCGTCTGCGGCGTAATCGGATACGCGGCGATGACATCCGGCCTGGCCATCTTGGCGGCAAGCGCGGCGATGTCGTTCGCCGTGTCGATGATCCTCATTTTTCCTCCCGTTTTATCGTGATGGCGTCGACGGGGCATTCCGTTGCGCAGACGCCGCAGCCCTTGCAGAAGTCGTAGTCGATGCACGGCAGGTCGTTCCGCTCGATGGCGCCCTCGGGACAGAAAATCCAGCAGCGCCAGCACTTGATGCATTTATCCTCGTCTAGCTCCGGCCGGAACACCCGCCAGCTCCCCGTTTTCCCCATCGCCGCCTTCTCCGGCTTCGACGTCGTGGTCTTCATGACACCTCCACCTCCCGGTAGGCCTGCGCAGCCGCTGCCGCATTGGCTTCGCCGGCGTCGCCCGACCACTGCTGCATGATGGCCTGCTTGATAGCGTCGATGGACAGGCTGTCGATGAGATGGGGCAACGCCCCGAGAATGGCGGTGTTGATGATGGGGATGCCGCCCACCACGATGTCATGGTCGATGGCGATGGCCGTCGCGTCGACCGGCAGCACCCGGAAAGGCAGGTCGATGTCGCCGGCGCTCCGGGGCGTGTTCATCACGATGGCGCCATCTTCTTTGAGGCCCGTGGTGATGTCAACGCTGTCCATGATGCCGGTGTCCAGCACCATGACGATGTCTGGCTCATATATCTGGCTCCTGACATATATCTCCGCGTCGGATATCCGGGCGAAGGCTTTCACCGGCGCCCCGCGTCGTTCGGCACCAAAAAAAGGAAAGGCCTGTACTCCCTGGTTTCCCGCTTTGAGCGCGGCATACGCAAGCACGTTGGCAGCGGTCACCGACCCCTGGCCGCCACGCCCATGAAATACAATTTCCGTTAAAGGCATAGACATGCAATGCGCCGTCCATTTAATAGTTTTCTTGGTCACCGTGCCGTGGCTACGAACCAGCCATAGCGCCATTCACCGCCTGCCCATCGCCATGGACGCTCCGCAGCGTCAATCCGGCGCACACGACGGCGATGGCCGTAATAGATGGAATGATGACCAATGCCGGCCCGGCCCCGACACCGGACAGCGACATGGCGACCACCTTGGCGGACAATGCCGTCATCAGCAGCGACAGAAACACGATGTACATCGGCGCCAGCAGGTAGCCATATCGTTGCCGTCGCAGGAACAAAAAGCCGGCGATGAACGAAGCCGGCAGCAGGATGGACAGGTCCAGCCCCTGCACAATCAATGTCGTGAAATGGTACAGGTCAGCAGGGTAGATGGAGCCGTCCAGCAATGGCGGGACGACGACGCCGAGCCACATCACGCCGATGAGCAGCGCGTTGGCCATCAAAAACCCGCCGACGAGCCGATACGGCGTCCTGTCGTCGAACCATGCCCGGATGCCGTCGAGGTCGAACGAGAGCACTGTCAGAATGAAGCAGTAGAAGCTGGCCGACGCGAGCAAAACCCAGAGCAGGAAGAGCTCGTTGTACGTCGCCATGCAGAGATAAAAAACGTAGGTCACCGTGAAGTAGCCCAGCGCTCCTGCCAGCAGGAAGCGACCTTGCTTTGAATCCCCTCGGGCGAGCAGAAACGATATGGCGAGCAGCGGAATCCCGACGAGCAACGTGACGATATCCTGCGCGATGCCCTGCACCGCCACGTCCGACGGCATGTGCCGGTAGAAGCCTTTGCCGTAAACGGTGACGTTTTCCCCGCGGATAGACGTATACTCGTATTCCCCGGGGCCGTGGCTGGACAGGATGCCCGCCAGCGATGCCACGAGTGACGCGCATATGATGATGGCGACCAAAACGCCGATTTTCCGTGCATGCCGCATGGTAATCTCTCCCGTATCGGCGGGTGTTTTTATTATTTTTTGTCGACACGGGTGGTTGCTTCCATCCTCGCAACCTTCATATAACTGCCCGTCTTTCGCGGCATGGAACCGAGGCTGCTGCTCTATGCGCTGTTGCTATGGATCCTGTTTTTTCCGTTTGCGATCGTCAACGCCGGACTGCGCGAAAAGGTCTGGGTGCCCCGGCTGGGTGAGCACGCTGGCCATGTGCTGTC
>CAZQNC010000014.1:0-21340 GCA_964594625.1 uncultured Thermoplasmatales archaeon
GCAACCAGCTCACGACCGACTCAGGCGCCTTCTCATTCATGGTCCTGGAGATGCCCGAATAGAACACTCAATCCACACCCCGCCGGAACAAGTCAGCACACCCCCACGAATATTTATAAATGCCCGGGAGTTATGTTCGCCATGACAACATGTGACGTCTGCGGCGCGGAGGTCTCCGACGACAACATCCGGCACGTCCACATCAAGGGCACACAAAGAAACATCTGCAAGGGCTGCGTCGCCGCCATCAAAGGCCTCGCATAGCCGACAGCTCCGCCACCTTTTCTTCCACCAGCGCCATCAGCTCATCAAGCGTCCCGCAGCCGTTTATCTCATCTGCTGAAAGCAGCAGCGACAGCTCCCCGTCACAATCATAGCCATCCCGGAACGCATCCCGATGCACAAAAACACCGCCGGCAGCGGCAGCCCATCCACAAAACCACGCCACCGCCGCCGCATCACCGGGCTCCCACAGGTCAGCGCGCACAGGTTGCAGCCATACATCTCCGGCGACACCGTCTTAAGCACCGCGTCGCGAAGCGCCTGCATCACGCCGCTGTCCGCGTCGTACACGAACAGCAGCCTCGCCCGTTTTCAGTCACAGAAAGATAACACGAGCCCGGTGTATACCCCTGTTTCCGTTCACGGCTGCAGCAGCACCAGCGGCGCATACAGCACCATACCCGCGATAAACCACAGCGGTCGCCCGTCCCGGCCAAACGGAATCGTATGCCGGATGACCGTGAACCCCAGCGCTCCCACCACGAATCCCAGCAGGGCAGCCGACACAGCCGTGGTGATCAGGTCCTGCAGCGCGACGGCAGCCACGACACCGAGCAGCGGCGCCAGCGACAGCGTCATGTGCAGCGCCCGCTCAGGCGAGATATGCTCGGGCAGGGTGCCCAGCGCCGTGTACAGCGCGATGGGGATGACGAACAGCAGCCCGTCGGCGAACCCGATGGCTGTCAGGTCGACGATGACGACGCCCACGATGAAGTGGTAGATAAACGACACGGCGCTGTTTTCCCGTTCCAGCCGGGTGGTCACCGCCCGGGGCGCCGAGTGCTGGTAGATGTATTTTTCTATCAGGTGGAAGAGCGCGAATCCCAGCAGGGTGAACACGTACAGCCATCGCTCCGTGTGCTGCACCTCGCTGACGAACTCGGGGAACAGGCCGAGGAACAGATAGGAGACGGCGACGCCGGCGGAGAGCGACGTTATCGTGGTGGTGTGGCGGCGGCAGCGGCTGCATACGTGCTCGCTGAAAAACTGTGCCAGGCTGATGATGGCCCCGAACGCGATGCCGAGAGCGAGCGTTTCCACACGACGGTAATACCTGACGTATCAAAAGACTTGCGCCACCCGACAGCTATTTAAATTAACACGCGTTAATACGGTATGGCTGACAAACCCTTTACCTGCCCCGCGTGCAACGAGACCTTCACCTCAAAGGAAGCACTCGAGCAGCACAAACGGGAACACCACGCGTAGGCAATCCAGAAACACCATGCCGCCGGCGTATACACCGTCTGACACACCAAAGCCGGCCACCGCGAGTGTTATCACCGCTGAAGGCAGGGAAACCTACAAGTAATGACATCTCCTATACAGGTATAGCATGGAACATGAGCTGACCAGCGAAGAGCAAGACGAGGCCGTCGAGCTCACAAAGCAGCTTATCCGTATTCCCAGCTCCGCCAGCGACGGCGCCCAGATATACGACCACGTGGAAACATATCTGCGGGCGCACGGGCTGGAGCCGGCAGTGCAGGACATCGAAAACCCCTACATCGGCTACATGAACTACGCCGGCCAGGGCCATCACAACCTCTACGCCAGGATAGGAAACGGCCAGGGCCCGAAAATCATGCTCAACGGCCACCTGGACACCGTCGGCGCCCACGGCGAATGGTTTTACCCGCCGCACGAGGCCACCGAGGAAGACGGCAACATCTACGGGCTGGGCGCCTGCGACATGAAGGGCGGCTGCGCCGCCGCCGTGACGGCCGTGCTGGCCCTGCTGGAACGACGGGACGAGATAAACGGCGAGCTGCTCCTGAGCTTCGTCTTCGGCGAGGAATCCCCGTTTTCGCTGGGAGCCGACACGCTGCTGCGGGAGCACGACCTCGACGGCTACGACCTCATCATGGTGGCCGAGCCGGCCCCGGCGCTGGGCGCCAACAGCTACTGCTATACCCATAAACGCCGGCATACGCCGTCGTTTCCCGTGCCGGTTATCGGGGCGGAGGGGCGCGTGGTCTACGAGCTTGAGTTCTTCGGCGAGTCGTCGCATGCCTCGCATCCCGATGGAGGCATCAACGCCCTGGAGGATGCCGCTCAGCTCATCTCGACGATAAAGGATTTCGACATGTTTTCAAACATCAAGATGGGCCGCGGCCATTACGTCGTGCTGAACATCACCGGCGGCGACCAGACGTTCACGGTGCCCGGGTACTGCAAGATATTGGTGAACCGGCAGCTGACCCTCGGCGAGGACGAGGAAACGGCGATGGAGGAGCTGCAGCAAATCATCGAGCGCCTGAACCTGCCGTCGCGGGTGAGCGTGCAGAAGCGGTTTTCACCGGCCCCGGAGCTGGAGTATACGCCGTATATATCGGAGTCGAGCGAGTACATCGACCGGTTTGTCGACCTGCTGCCCGAGCCCGAGGACGAGGGAGACAAATGCCGGTTTACCACGACGAGCGTGGGGGACTTCAACATCTATGCCGCCCGGACCGGCGTACCGACCCTGGTGTTCGGCCCCGGGGGCGACAACATCCATGCCCCGAACGAGTACGTGCACCGGCAGGATGTCGTTGACACCGCGGCATATTTCCTCGCCTTTTTCATGGATGTCTTTTAGGCTGCTCCCTGGAAAGGTGAGGACAGGAAATGGGGCGCATATGGAAAAATGTAAGGGAGGCATTTTTTGCCCCATTTCCCTGGTAAACGTGTAACGCGGAGGAGGTATATATAATTTGCTAATATTTTGCAATCAAATAGGCCGGTGCCGGTTTCTTTCCCGGCAGGTACCGGCTACGCTTCCTGTATCTGCGCCTTCTGCAGCCGCCCGCTGTAGTCAACGAACACGGTCTTCGTCATGGTGAACTCGCGGATGGCGGCGCTCCCCGCCTCCCGCAGCCCGTTGCCCGTGTTCTTCACCCCGCCGAAGGGCACCTGTATCTCGGAGCCGATGGTCGGCGCGTTGACGTAGGCGATGCCGGCCTCCAGGCGATGGACGGCCCGGAAGGCGCGGGTGACATCCCGGGTGTAGATGGATGCGGACAGCCCGTAGTCGACGGCGTTTGCCTTCCCGATGGCATCGTCGAAGTCCCGCGCCCGGATGACGGACAGGACGGGCCCGAATATCTCTTCCTCCGTGATGCGCATGCCCTGCTCCGCCTCGAAGATGGTGGGCTGCACGAAGAAGCCATCGTCGTACATCCCGCCCTGCAGCCGGCTGCCGCCGTACACCATGGTGGCGCCCTCATCGCTGCCGACGTCTCTGTAATCCATCGTCTTGTCCAGCTGCCCCCGGCTGGCCACCGGTCCCATGTCCACGTCCGGGTCGAGCGGGTCGCCGATGTCCAATGCCTCCGTCCGCTCCAGCAGGAGGTCCATCGCCTCCTCGTAGACGTCCTCGTGCAGGATGAGACGGCTGGCCGCCGTGCAGCGCTGCCCGGCCGTCCCGAAAGCGCCGAACATGGTGCCGTCTACGGCGAGCTCGAGGTCTGCGTCGTCCATGACGACAAGCGGGTTTTTGCCGCCCAGCTCCAGGTGGACGGGCTTCAACAGTTCCGCCGCCCCGGTGTAGATGGTTCTGCCGGTTGACACGCCGCCGGTGAACGAGATCGATGTCACCGCGGGGTGCTCGACTATGGCCCGGCCGACGACGGAGCCCCGTCCCGTTATAAGGTTGAGCACGCCCGGCGGTACGCCTGCCGCTTCGAATATCTCGACGAGCCGGGCCGCGCAGAGCGGGGTCAGCGAGGAGGGCTTGAACAGCATGGCGTTGCCGCCGAGCAGCGCTGGAGCCAGCTTCCAGCATGGTATTGCCGTCGGAAAATTCCAGGGCGTGATGAGGCCCACGACGCCGACGGGCTGGCGGATGGTCATGCAGAACTTGTCGGGAAGCTCAGACGGCACGGTCTCCCCCTGCATGCGCCGTCCCTCGCCGGCCACGTATTCTATCATGTCGATGGATTCCTGGACGTCGCCGAGCCCCTCGGAGATGACCTTGCCCATCTCCCGGGTGACCAGCTCGCCGAGCTCCCGTTTCCGCCGGCGCATGATGCGGGCCGCGTCGAGCAGGATTTCCCCTCGCCGTGGCGCGGGGACCTGCTGCCATTTTTCGAGCGCGGCACGCGCTGCCTGGACGGCTCGTTCGACGTCCTCCGCTGTCCCCCCGGGAAAGCGGGCCAGCGTGTTGCCCGTCGTCGGGTTGATGCTGTCAAACTGTTCGCCGGGTGTGTCGGTCCATGTTCCGTCGATAAACAGGCCATATTCTTGCATGTATCCACCTTTTCCTCAATTGTTAAACGACCACCTTCTTATAAGGAAGAACAATAAACTATTTATAGTAGAGCAAATATATTGCTTTGATACCCATGAATGAAACCCCCGAAATAACCATCAAGGTAGGCGAAGCCCGCGCCCGCGACGTCGGCAGAGGCATCGCCCGCATCGACCCCATGATAGCGGAACAACTCGCCCTCCAGCCCGGCGACGTCATCACCATCAAAGGCAAACAGCAAACAGCAGCCCTCTTCTGGCCCGGCTATCCGGAGGATGCAGGCCAGGGCATCATCCGCATGGACGGCACCATACGACGCAACGCCGGCGCCGGCATCGACGACAGGGTCCACATCGGCAAGGGCACCGCAAAAGAGGCGAAGCGCGTCAACCTCGCCCCCACCGAGGAACTCCGCATCGTCAGCGGCGAACAATACCTCTCCCAGATACTCGAAGGACGCGTGGTCACCAGGCGAGACGTCATCGAGCTCAACGTCATGGGCCGCAAAATCGACCTCGTCGTGACGGGCATGTCGCCTTCAAGCGACGCGGTCATCATCACCCGCCGCACCACGGTCAACCTGAGCGACAAACCCGCCACGGAAACCGAAACCGCCGCGCCCCGCGTCACCTACGAGGACATCGGCGGCCTCGACGACGCCATCAAACAGGTACGCGAAATGATAGAGCTCCCCCTCAAATACCCCGAGCTCTTCGAAAAAATAGGCGTCGAAGCACCCAAAGGCGTCCTGCTCCACGGTCCACCGGGGACAGGCAAAACCCTCATCGCCAAAGCCGTCGCCAGCGAAACCAACGCCAACTTCTACACCCTGAGCGGCCCCGAAATCATGAGCAAATACTATGGACAAAGCGAAGAAAACCTCCGGCAGATATTCAACGAAGCAAGCGAAAACGCGCCCGCCATCGTGTTCATCGACGAAATCGACTCCATCGCACCCAAGCGAGGCGAAGCCCGCGGCGACGTCGAACGCCGCGTCGTCGCCCAGCTCCTCGCCCTCATGGACGGACTCAAAGAAAGAGGCAAGGTCGTCGTCATCGGCGCCACCAACCGCATCAACGACCTTGACGAGGCGCTGCGCCGCCCCGGCCGCTTCGACCGCGAAATCGAAATCGGAATCCCCGACCGGGACGGCCGCCGTGAAATCCTGACCATCCACACCCGCGGCATGCCGGTGGACGACGACGTCGACCTCGACCACTTCGCCGACATCACCCACGGCTACTCCGGCGCCGATATCGCCGCCCTGAGCAAGGAAGCCGCCATCCGGGCGCTCCGCCGGGTGCTCCCCGAGATAGACTTCGAAGAGGAAAACATCCCGGCTGACGTATTGAACAAGATCAAGGTAACGGAAAACGACTTCTACGAGGCCTTCAAGGCCATGAGCCCCTCCGCGCTCCGCGAGGTGTTCATCGAAAAACCAAACGTATCCTGGACGGACATCGGCGGCCTCGACGAAGCAAAGCAGGCATTGCGGGAAGGCGTGGAATGGCCGCTCCGCTACGCCGACGTCTTCCGGTACATGGACGCGCAGTCCCCCAAGGGCATCCTGCTCTACGGGCCGCCGGGCACCGGCAAAACCATGCTGGCCAAGGCCGTGGCCAACGAAAGCGAAGCCAACTTCATCTCCGTCAAAGGTCCCGAGTTCCTGTCGAAATGGGTCGGCGAAAGCGAAAAAGCCGTCCGGGAGACCTTCCGCAAAGCAAGGCAGGCCGCCCCGTCAATCATCTTCTTCGACGAGCTCGACGCCATCACCCCGACCAGGGGCGGCAGCGTCGGCGACAGCCAGGTCACCGAGCGGGTCATCAGCCAGTTGCTCACGGAGCTCGACGGTCTGGAAGAACTCCGGGACGTCACGGTCATCGCCGCCACCAACCGCCCGGACATCATCGACACCGCGCTGCTACGCCCCGGCCGCTTCGACCGCCTCATACACGTGCCCACGCCAGACCTGGACGCCCGGCGGCAGATATTCCACATCCACACCAGGGGAAAGCCACTAACCGACGACGTCGACCTCGACAGCCTGGCCGAGCAGACCGAGAGCTACACCGGCTCCGACATCGCCGCCGTCGCCAACGAAGCCATCATGGTCGCCATCCGGGAATACGTCCACGGCCGAGAAGACATCGACCCCGAGGAGCTCAAGCACCTGGAGGTCGAACAGCGGCACTTCGACCAGGCCATGGACAACGTCAAACCCATCTCGAAAAAAGAGCTCCAGCGCTACCGGGACATCGCCGACGATATCGAGGGACGCTAGCCCCTCCTCTCTTCCCCTTTTTTCTGTTTCCAGCGCCACCAGCCGGATGCAAACCTTCAAAAACCACGTCCAGATGGAAACCTGGGAGAGACACAATGGAGACGTGGAAAAAAGCCGTCGTGGCCGTCATCGCAGCGACAGCCGCCGTTGGTGCCGTCGCCATCGCAGGCTACCAGGCGGGATGGCTCGGCGTGCCATACGTCACCGCCATCGAGAACAGCTGGGGAAACGTGTCAGCAAACCAGACCCAGCTGGTAACATCGGTCACCGTCAAAAACCCGAATCCCTTCCCTGTCACCATCTCGTCGCTGCATTACACCGTCCTCCTCAACAACGTCACCATAGCGGAGGGACAGGACGACGACGTAACCCTCAAAGGCGGCGCCACGGCCGTCGACTACGTCAGCAGCGTCAACATGAGCAGCATCCCCCTCTGGTGGTCATCCCACGTCACCGCCGGCGAAAGCACCCGCATCGAACTCGTGTACACCGTCCACGCCGGCATAGGACCCATCCACCAATCCCGGACCATCCACGAGACATACGGCACCGTCGACACAGACCTGCTCTCCACCCTCCGGCTCACACAACCCCGGGACATCACGGTGCCCGTCCAGGGAGAAGAACGCCGCCTGCTGGTCGCCATGGGCTTCGACGCCGGATGGAGCACCATAACCCGACAGGCAACCAGCATCAACGCCACCGTCGAGCTGTACAATCCACACGGCAGCGCCGTCACCATCGACACGTTCGTCTACCATTTCACGATGAACAACCTCACCGTCGGCTCCGGCTCCCTCGACGGCGAGGTCACGCTGCCGCCCTCTGAAACCAGCTCGGTTACCGTCGACACCGTCATCGACAACATCGCCCTCATCGACTGGTTCACGTCACATGTTGCCAAAAACGAAACCACAAGCTACGAGATAGATAGCAGCGCCACGTTTACCTTCAACGGACGTCAGCACACCGTACAGCCGGTCCACCGGACCGGGACCTTTTCCACCGACCTGCTCAGCTGAGACGTCCCTTAAAACACGGTTTTACAGGTCGTCCGCCCGGTCGTCAGGGGTTTCCTCCAGGCCGACCATCTGTTTTCCCGTGGCCTGGCGAGAGAGCTCCTTGAGCTTTTCCTTGTGCCGGTCGAGGCGCTGCCCGAGCCTGTCCGTTACGATGTCGTCGCCGGAGGGCGGCCCCCTGCTAATCGCTTCACGGGCGGCCTCCCGGCTCAACCCCATCATCTTCCGCTCGGAGAGCAACGAATCCGCTGTTTCCACTTCTTCGTTGCGGGCGGCCTCTACGTAGTCCTGCAGCGTCCTCTTTTTCTCCGTCTCCGGGTCGACGTCGTCCAGTGGCGTTTCCATGCCAGGACAACATACATCCCGGTATAAAAACCCTGGCAAGCCATCGCTCCTCGAAAAGCCCGGTATCGATGACAAAAAACCGGTATGGGAAAAGCGAAGGAGTTGCAACAAGAGCTAAAAAAGCAAGAGAAAAAAGGGAAAAGAGAGATGCGGCGTTATTCCGCCGACTCGTCTTCGCTGCCGCCGGGTGCCTGGCGCTGCCCGAGCTCGCGGTCGAGCATGAGCAGGCCGTTGCCGCTGTCGCCGACGCGCTCCAGCTTGGCGACGATGTCTCCGGTGCTGGCTTCTTCTTCCACCTGCTCGTCGACGTACCACTGGAGCATGTTGAACGTGGCCCGGTCCTGCTCGCTTTCGGCCAGGTCGACCAGGTCGCTGATGCACCCGGTGATATGCTGCTCGTGTTTTAGCGCCGTCTCAAACGCATCCAGCGGGCTGTCCCATTCCTGGGGTGGCTCCTTGATGGCGTGGAGGTGCAGCCGGCCGCCGCGTTCCATCAGGTACCGGTGGAAGCGCATCGCGTGCTCTATTTCCTCCTGGTACTGGGCGTACATCCACTGGGCGAAGCCGGGCAGATCCTGGTCTTCGAAGTACCCGGACATCGAGAGGTAGATGTAGGCCGAGTAGAACTCCTCGTTTATCTGCTTGTTGATGGCGTCCTGGATTTCTGTGCTTATCATGGTTTCCTCCTGTGTATCTGATCCGTGCAGTTAGGGTTTTCGGTGGCAGAGCCACCAGTCGAAGCATTCGATTTTGCCCTTTTCCTGCATCTTTTTGCGTTCCTCGATGGCTTTTTCGCTGCTCGCCGGTGGCACGATGAGATGGTCGCGTACCAGCTCGTTTTCCGGCCAGTTGGCGGGGATGGCTACGCCTTCCTCGTCTGCTTTCTGGAAGCCCCTGATCATGCGAATGAATTCGTCCATGTTGCGGCCCAGTTCGGCCGGGTAGTACAGGATGGCCCGTATCGTCGCTTTGGGGTCGACGATGAAGACTGCTCTGACCGTTGCGGTGCCCCCGGCGCTGTGTATCAGTCCCAGCCGGTTGGCGACCTTCCCGGTGCCGTCGGCGATGATGGGAAACTCTATTTTTTCGCCCAGGTTTTCCTCTATCCATTCCGTCCATTTCAGGTGGCTGAACACCTGGTCGATGCTCAGGCCGATGAGCTCCGTGTTGAGCGACTGGAACTCCCCGAAGCGCTTCTGGAACGCGTAGAACTCGGTGGTGCAGACGGGCGTGAAGTCGCCGGGATGGGAAAACAGGATGAACCATTTTCCCTTGAACGCCTCGGGCAGCTGCAGTTCTCCATGGGTGGTCTGTACGGTCATCTCCGGAAACCGGTCCCCGATAAGGGGCATTTTTGTTTCTTTTTCTTCCATTTTTTTTCACCTCACATGTGTTTCATGTCGTCAAGGATGCCTTCGAGGTCATCCTCGTGTTCAATTTCATCGCGCATGATTTCCAGCACGATCTCGTAGGTCACCGGGTCCGTGTCCCTGGTCATGTCCGCGAGCTTCCGGTAGACCTTGATGGCGCACTGTTCGCCTTCGATGTTCTGATGGATGATTGTTTTGACCGACGGGTCCTCGGGCGCCTCGTAGCCGCAGTTGGTGTGCTCGTACCAGTCCTCCGGCGTCAGCACCGGGGTGCCGTCCAGCTGGATGATGCGGTCGGCCAGCATCTGCGCATGGCGCAGCTCGTCGTTCGCATGCTCGAGCAGCTCCGCTTCGGCTTCGCCGTGCATCTGTCCTTCGAGCACCTGGGCGCCGATCCAGTACTGGTAGTAGGCCAGCCATTCGTCGGCGAAGGCCTTGTTGAGCAGCGCCAATAGCTCGTCGACGTCCATGTCGACCATTTCTCGTCCTATTGTTCCCATATGTTTCACCTCGTTACATCTCGATTTTTTCTTTGTTGACCCAGAGCCCGTGGATGTTGCAGTACGACTTGGCGTAGACGACGCCGGGCTTCTCGGTTTTGAACGTGGTGGTTACCTCCGGCGCTGTGTACACGGTGCTGGTGTCTGCGCCGTCGGTCGAGGCGCCGTGGGCGGCGAAGTCGTATCGCCCGACAAGGTAGGGGAATTTTTCGCCGTCGGGCTTGAAGTAGACCTCGATCCATTCGATGTGATGCGCTGTCGTGTTCGGATGGCCGATTTCTTTGCCCACGCTTGCTTCCACGCGCACCTGGTCGTCCGATGCGTCGAGCACCGTGATGACCGGCACGTGTTTCTCTTTTTTCCAGTCTGCTTTTTGCAGCAGCTCTTCAAATGCTTCCATATTTTATACCTCCGTGAGTTCTATCTGTTCATGTCTTTTAAGGATTTCGTCGGCTAATGCATCTATCGATGCATAATCGCTTTCACGTGGATATCCCTTTATTATAACTGGGTCAAGGAGCTCCACGTTGAGATTGCTGATAAGGTCTTTGATCTTGTTTTCCATCCGGCCGCCCCAGCCGTAGGAGCCCATGATACCCGCAAAACGGGTCTTGGGGCGAAGGGCGTTCGCCAGGTAGGCCGCATACACCGCAGCGGGATGCGGTCCCCCGAGCACCGTCGGCGACGCGATGACCAATGTCGCCGCGTCGACCAGCGAGATGGCCAGCTGCCCGACATCGGTGGTGGTGAGATTGAACGGCTTCACCGTGATGTCGCGCTGGATGAGCCCGTCGATGAGATGGTCGACCATGGCCCGGGTGCTGCCGTGCATCGACACGTATGGCAGGACGACCTCGTTTTTAACCTCGTCGCTTGCCCAGTCCCGGTAGGCGTCCATGATGAAATCGGGGTCGCGGTAGATGGGGCCGTGGCTGGGCGCTATCATGTCGATGTCGAGGTCGGCCAGCGTGTCCAGGTTTTTCTTGATGGGCTTGCGGAACGGCATCATGATTTCGGCGTAGTAGCGCTTCGCCGCCTCGTACACCCTCGCCCTGTCCTGGACGTAGAGGTTGCTGGTTGCCAGGTGGGAGCCGAAGAAGTCGCAGGGGAACAGGATGCGCTGCTCTTCCAGATACGTGCTCATGGTCTCCGGCCAGTGGACCCAGGGCGTCTCTATGAAGTGCAGCGTCGTGTCGCCCAGGGATAGGGTGTCGCCGTCTGCGACCGCCTGGATGCGCTGTTCGTCGACGTGCAGGTGGTCGATGAGCATGTCCCGGCATTTGGCGGTGCAGTATACCATTGCGTCGGGATAGCGGTCGAGCACGGCGGGGATGCTGCCTGAGTGGTCCTGCTCCGCGTGGTTGGCTATCAGGATGTCGATGCTGCCGCCGTGGTCGTCGAGCAGCTCGAGCAATTCCTGCTGCTTGGCGGGGTCGGCGGTGTCGATGAGTGCCGTAGCTTGGCTGCCTTCTACGAGGTAGGCGTTGTAGCTGGTGCCGTCGGGCAGCGGGATGAGCTCGTCGAAGAGCTCGCGGTCCCAGTGGCGGGCTACCGCTGCGTGTACATTGGTGCTTATCTGTTGCAGGTGCATATGGTTTACTCCATTTTTTTGAATGCTTCCTTGGCGGCCCCGCAGACCGGGCAGACCCAGTCGTCGGGTATTTCCTCGAAGGGCGTCCCGGGCTCGATGCCGCCGTCGGCGTCGCCTTCTTCGGGGTTGTAGATGTAGCCGCAGACCGTGCATACGTATTTATCCATTGTTTTCCTCCTTTTGTTTTTGCAGGCATGTTTTGCAGATGCCTTTGAGGTAGACGTGGATTTCGTCGACGCGGTGACCGTCGGTGTCCATGCAGTCAAGGGGCGCATTGCCTGGCGGGATGTCGATGACGGCGCCGCACCGCTGGCAGCGGAAATGGTGGTGGGGGAGCAGGTTGAAGTCGTAGCGGAACTTTGAGCCGATGGTGAGCACCTTGATGAGGCTGTGCTGCCGGAGCATGTCCAGCGTGTTGTAGATGGTTGTCTTGGAGAGGGAGGGATTGTCCTGTTTGAGATCATCGTAGATGGTTTCGGCGTCGGGGTGGGTGCGGTGGCTGTCGAGATATCTGAGCACGGCTATCCGCTGGGGCGTGACCGTGATGCCGCGGTCCTTGAGGATGGAGACGTATTTATCCATGTCTACCACTTTTTGTAAACGCTACCAAATTGTAACGATTACAACAAAAAACATAATACAAATTAGTATTTAATATTTGCGGCCAGCACTGCGATACCACGCCACCACGTCCTCCGCCAGGCCCGGCAGGTCCCACGCAGGAACAAAGCCCAGCTCCCGCTGCGCCCTGTCACAAAGAATATCCCGGCTGGTCCCGAACTGCATCACCCGAAACCGGGTCAACGACGGCTCACTGCCTCGCAGGCGCGCCATCCATTCCACAAAAACAGCGGCAACATATGCAAGCCCATACGGCACGTGCCGCTCCGGCAACCGCACGCCAAGCCTGGCCGCCAGCTCCCCGAACAGCCGCCGGACCGGACAGGCGAAGCTCACCGCGTTGTACGCCTCGCCGTTTGCCCCCCGCTCAGCGGCCAGTCGCAGGCAGCATGCAACATCGCGCGGATGCACCAGCGAGAGCAGGTTCTCCCCGGAGCCAAAAAACGGCAGCTTTCGCCCCTCAAGCCGGGACAGCAGCAGCGCCGCCGCCGGCGCGCCAGGGCCCAGAACCAGCGGCGGCCGCACCGCAATGGTTTCCACGTCCTCCTGCTCCAGCAGGAGATGCTCGGCCTGCAGCTTGGACCGCTGATAGGCGTTCATCGGCCGCATCGGGCTGCCCTCCGTTATCGGCTCCTCCCGGTCCGGAAACCCGTACACCCCGGCCGAGCTCGTGAACACCAGGCGGGATACCCCGGCGCTCCGGCAGGCGTCCAGCACGTTTTGTGTTCCCGCCACGTTGACCCGGTAGAAGCGCTCCGCCGGCCCGTGATCAGCGGCGAGGGCGGCGTTGTGGAACACCAGGTCGACGTCGTCAAAGCCAGCCCGCAGGGTCTCCGGCCGGGTGACGTCTCCATGGCAGGCCTCGACGCCGCCGTCGTCCTCCAGCAGGCGCCCGGGCTTCCGGCTGATAACCCGAACGTCGTGGCCGTGCGCCTGCAGCTCGTCGACGAGGTAGCCGCCGATGAAGCCGCTGCCCCCGGTCACCAGCACGTGCATGCAATGAGCATCGCCGCACCGCTTATAACCTCTGCGCATATGCAGCGGCGATATCGCTTATCGAGCCCTCCGCTACAAGGAATAAAAAAAGAAAAAAAAGAGGGACGAGCCATCCTATTTGTCCAGGTGGACGTCCATCTGCGGATACGGGAACGAGATGTCGACATCGTCGAACGTCTGCTTAACCGCCTTCTGGAAGGCAAAGAAAAAGCTCCAGTAGTCAGACGTTTTCACCCAGGGGCGCACGACGAGCACCACGGCGCTGTCCCCCAGCGAGCTGACGGCCACCTGGGGCGCCGGGTCGGACAGCACCCGCTCGTCATCGGTGAGCAGCTCCATCGCCGTCTCGATGACGTGGTCGAGGTCGTCGTCGTAGCCGACGCCGATCTCCATGTCGACCCGCCGGATGTCATGCCGGGTATAGTTGACGATGTTGCCGCCCCAGACCGACTTGTTGGGAATGATGACGCGCTTGTTGTCCGGCGTGTCCAGCTCGGTGACGCTGATACCCACGCTCTGAACCGAGCCGCTCTCGCCGTTCACGGTCACGTAGTCGCCCACCTTGAACGGATGCGTGATGGCCACCATGAACCCGGCGGCGATGTTGCTCAACGTGTCTCCCAGCGCGAAGCCGAGGACGAAGCCCAGCACCACCGAGATGCTGACCAGCGCCGCACCGATGTTGAGCCCCATGAACGACAGGGCGATGCCCACCACGAATATGTACATGATGATGCGCAGGATGCGCGTGGTAAACTCGACGAGCAGCTCCGAGAGCCCCGCTTTGTTCATCCATCGTCCCAGTGCAGACACGACCAGCCGCACCGCGATGACGCCGACGATGAGCGCCACCACGGCGACGAGCATGTTCCAGATGCTGACGCCGATCAGCGGCAGATTCTCGTTTAATCCGTAGCCCGCTATCTCTATAGCCATGTTGTTCCTCCTCCACACGATATCGGCTATCTCGTTAAAAAGGTTCCCGTATGCCGCCAGCCGAGGCTACCACGGGGTCAGACGAAGAAAAACACGGCGGGCAGCACCAGCAGCGCGATGCAGGCAGCTGTCACCACAGCCCCGGTCCTTGTCAGCCGGTAGGCCGGCGGGAGCACCGTCTGCGTCATGAAGAGCGCCGCTACGCCGTAGATGACCACGCCGACCACGCCGATGAACAGCAGCGTCAGCGACAGCACCAGCAAGACCGACAGCCCGGTGTACATGAGCACCGCCAGCGGGATGCCCAGCGCCAGCACGTAGATCAAAAAGTAGAGCATGAAGCGCTTGTATGGGAGCCTGCCGATGCCGACCCGCACGGTTTTCCCGGTTTCGTAGAGCATGCGGGAGGCCGCCTCGAAGGCACTGTACACCGTGCCGAACAGGGCGAAGGCCACGCTTACCTGGTAGAGCGGTTTCAGCCATCCCGCCATGTCGGAAAAGATGACGGCCTGTTTTTTCAGCAGGTCGACGTCGGTGGGAATGTTCTGCCCCAGCCGGTCGGCGCCCGCTATCATATAGGCTGCGGATACGAGTGACACGATGACGAAGGCGACGGCCAGGTCGACCATGAGCGGGCGGAGCAGCAACCGCGATTTATGCACCTCCTCGCTGCCGTCAGGCAGATATTCGATGCCGCCATCCTTCAGGTAGCGGGAGAACAGGCGCTCCGACAGGCCGTCGGGGTCCGGGCTGCCCCGGAAGATACCCCACCGCTTGACCTTTATCCAGCCGAGGTAGCCGACCAGGGGGACGATGGAGATGGTGAGGGTGCCCAGGTAGCCCAGCATGGACAGCGGTATCGGTGTCTTGGTGAACTCGGGGACGGTGTCCACCCAGGCGGGATAGCCGGGAACGTCGCCGATGGACAGAAAATGAGGAAGTATCTCGAACAGGTCGGGCCGAAGGACGGCCACCGAGGCGACGGCGCCGATGCCGAGCACGGCCACGAAAAACGCCTGCGATACCTCCAGCACCTTGTACCGGCCGAGCAATGCCAGCATCCCGGCCAGCAGCGAAAACGAGACGCCCCAGAACAGGTAGTGGCCGACGCCGAAAATCCAGGCCAGGGAATGCCCCAGCGTGGTGATAATAGCCGCGGCGAAGGTGGGCACGAAGATGGCCATGATGCCGATGATCAGCCAGTTGATCCATCCGCCCCGCGTCTTCAGCGCGAACATGTCCATGATGGATATGCCGGACAGCATGGTAAATCGGGTGCCAACGTAGGCGATGACGTAGGAGCCGATGTTGAGCGTGATAAGCCACAGCAGGGCGTAGCCGGCCCAGGCACCTATCTGCGGGCCCAGGATGAGCTGCCCTTGCCCGATGGTCATCGACGCCAGGATGGCGCCGGGCCCGAAAAACAGGAGATAGCGGAGATACTTGCGCACCGACGGCTTCCGTTTGACAACATCGTGCGGCTCGGGAAAGGACAGCGTGTCTGCCATGGCCCCCAATGCACAGCGGCTTTTTAAATTGTGCTTTTTCGATTCGCTGCAGCTATACCGCCGTCATATGGTGGTCAGCCGGTGGCGTTGCCGGTCCCTCCGCCGGCCCCGCCGAGCATGGCCCCCAGGGTGCCGCCCAGGAAGAACCCGAAGAGCGCCATGGACGCCAGGTTGAAGTTGATGCTGTGCGGTCCCAGCCCGGCGGCGAACGTAATCGCCGAGAACCCGTTGTAAATGTTGAGCACCATCGGGATGTGGACGTGGATGCCGACGAAGCCGGCCATGCCGAGCACGCTGGGCATGGTCACCATAGTATGCTGCCGGAGCAACGTCTTGGTTTCGATGACGCCGAAGGCACCCCAGCAGATGTCGAAGAGGTCGAACTGGGCGACGCGCTGCCCGCCGAACAGCTTCATGAGACCGAACAGCGGCGGCAGCCCGACGCTGGCTTCACCGCTCAAAACGTAGATGGCGTTGACCTTGCAGAAAAAGTTCAGCAGGAGCGGCATCCGCGGCAGCAGCGGTGCAGCATCCGCGTCGTTCAGGTTGTCTGCGTCACGCTGGTCGAGCCCCAGCCCGGCGGCCCGCTGCTCCATGCCTGTCTTCCACGATGCGAGCGACGCGTCAGCCGGGAGCAGCCCGTAGTCCTGCAGCAGCGAAAACCGCTGCTCCGCGGATGTAGCCTCAGTTAACCGGTCCTTGAGACGCTGAACCGCCTGCATGGACATCGGTACGGCGTGCCGCTCGGCGCTGCCGTCCGCGTTGTACTGCGTGACGTATGCCTGTGCCGTCGTTTCCTCGGACGTGGTGGCGTGGGTGGCCAGCGGAACGAATGCGAGGCCGCAAAATATCAGGGCGGCGGCGAGCGCCATGCCTTTCTTCCAGAGTGTTGCTTGCATAGTTTTGCCTCTTGATTATAATGAACGGTTTCCTTATAAAAGTATCTGTTTCCCGACGGACGCGCGCTGCATGCTCCTGCAGGATGACGATGCGTACGTGCGGTCTCGCATGCCCGCGTATCACCGCGTATAACAGTATGTGTATGTATTATATGACGTGCTCTGCACGGCCCGGTGCTGTCCACCACAACTCTTAATAAGGCATTTGAGATGTATGTCCACGTGATTACAATGGCGAAGGAAATTACGGACTTCTTGAACGTGCCGACATATACCCGTCACGGCATATATGTAGGGGAGGTACGCAACGTGGCACTCAACACCGACGAGCGCCGTGTCGACAGCCTCATCATCACCAATACCAATCCCGAACTGGTTGAAGGGTCGATGGACGTCGGCGTACCGTATCGATGGGTGTCGGCGGCCGGAGACATCATCATCCTGAGCTATTTCCCTGAAATGGTCTGCTCCGAAGAGGAAGAAGAGGAAGAGGAAGAGTGACCACGAAAAACATATATATTGAAATGCCAATAACAACACTATCTTGCATAAAGAGGTGAAAAATGCTGAAAAGAACTGTAACGATTGGTGTGCTCCTTGGCACCTTCATGCTGCTGTCAACCGTGCTGTTTGCCCCTGCCGCTCAGGCAATCGAATGGGGCGCGATGTCTGCATCTCCCGATATATCTCCCTTTTACGTGAACCGCTATGGCGGTGACTCGTTCACGCTTACGGTCTCCTACGAGCCATTCTTTTTCCAGTACTTTCCGGTCTGGGCTCAGATTGAGGTCGTGAAGAGCCCGAGCTGGCTGACCGTGTCGCCGACGACGCCGACATTTCCGCTGCAGAGCGGCGCCAGGAAGGACGTCAAGGTAAATCTTGCCCTGGCCGAACAGGACGTGGAGGCCCCCAGCCTGACCAGCGTTACCCTCCAGGTGACGGGCCGCATCGTGCTGGGCGGCGAAGTCCGGCAGGTCGTAACGGCGCAGACGGATGTCCTCGTCGGTGTCAATCCATTTACGCAGATAACGGTCAGCATCGCGAAGCCGATAGAGCGGTCGTCGCCGGACAAGGAGCTCACGTTTCCGGTGACCATCGAAAACTGGGGCACCGCGCAGACCCGTGTGACATTGCAGGCCACCGATGTGCCGAGCGACTGGACCGACCCCATCATTTCGCCGCAGCAAATCATCCTGGACGCCAAGAACCCGGGCGACCCCAACCCGCCGGAGAAAACCGTTTCATTCACGGTGACCACCCCGCACGGCACCGGCATCTCGTATCACAACAACCGGGAGACGTTTCTGCTGCAGGCCCACGCCCAGTCCTTCGCCGACTACTACGTGAAGGAGGGCAACCAGTTCCAGAAATCGTCGCAGGACCCGGAGAACATCAAGCAGGCGACGGTGTACGCCAGAATGATGGTCAAGAACAGGGGCTTCTATGTGCCCGGATTCGAGGCTGTCATCCTCATCGGCGCGCTGGCTGCTCTGGCGGTCGTCATCCGACGTCGTCGGAGCAACTAAATATTTAAACGAACACCTGTTACCCGTTTGGTAAATCATGCGGAAGGTTGCACTCCTACTGACGGCGCTCGTTCTCTTTTCGCTGCTTCTGCCCCCGCCGCAGGAGGCAGAGGCCCAGCTTATCCCGTGGGAGGAGTGGTCTGACTTCTGGTGGAACGTGCAGGTGCAGCCGGTCGGGCCGACCCAGGCCGCGATTGAGCCGGTGACCGGGCAGTACGGCTTCCACCTCCAGTTCTGGAATGGCGGCGTGGTCAACGGTTCATCCAATATCCCTATGCGGTATTATCTCCGCATCACGGAGATCGACGGCAAAGGATGGTCCGCCAGCGTCAACCCCACCTTTGTCTACCAGGACTGGAATGAGGTAGGGAATGCGACCGTCTGGGTAAACGCCGGTGGCAACCCCTCATACATCGCCAATATCACCTGCCAGGTCGAAATGCAGGTGCGGCCGGGACTCATACTCCCGGGCGGTTTCACCAAGTACGCCAACGTCACCTTCCAGGTGCGCTCGGAGCCCCAGCGGTTCCTGTATTTCGACATCGAGGACCCCGTCATCGACGGCCGACAGGACGGCGTCCACCACATCCCGGTGACCATCGCCAACACCGGCAACCTGCCGGACACCTTCCGGCTGTCCATGGAATATGCGCCGAAGGACTGGACGTACGCCTTTTCCCGGGACCGGGTCTACCTGGCCCCCGGGCAGCAGACCGAGGTCAACCTCAGCTTTTACATCCCGCATCAAAAGGTCTACATTCAATATGACAGCTCCGTCATGCTGGTCAGGGTGACATCCACCAACAAGCCGACGAGCTACCGGACGGAGCCAGTGGTGGTCACCCTCAGCGGCTTCCATCTCACCCTCGGCCAGTGGGCCGCCGTCGGCACCGTGACCCCGTCGGTGCTGCTGCTGTTCGCCATCGGCTTCGCGTTTTTCCGTTCCCGCAATCCCTGCAACCACATCCCCAAGCCCTGGAAGGACCCCGCCGAAAAGAAACGCCTCCAAAAGATGGACTGGCGGCAGCGCCGCAAAGAAAAAAAGCTGATGAAAGAGGAATGGAAATCCGCCTACCTCTTCTGCCAGAGCGAGCGGAAGCGCCGGCAGCAGCTCCGCGCCCTGCACCGCAAACGAGACCGCAAGCAGCGTGCATTGCAGCGAAAAATCCTTGACGCCTGGCGGACGGCATGGCAAAAACCCCGGCAGGAATGGAAAAAACAGCGGAAAGACCTGCGGGAGCGCTACCGGAAAGAAAAACGCCGGCTGCTGACCGCCTGGAAGCGGATGAACAAAAAAATACGGGACGCCAACGACCGGCTGGATGCATCCCTCAGCACCATCGCCAAGCCCGAGTTCCCCCCGCTGCGGATACCGCCCAAGCCGGGTAAGCTGCCGAAGCCCAGCATCCCGCAGTACAAGGTCGACGAACGCCGCGGCCGCCTCATCCCGCCGAAGGACTCAGTGGTACAAAAAATCATGACCCCGCTGCAGCGCGGGCAGCGAGCCGGCAAACTCGAAGCCGAAAAAATCAGGCGACGCGCCGACGCCAGAAAAGAAAAACTCGACAAAGCCTTTGCAGCCATCGAGCACAAGCTGGACAGCGAGATGGAACGCACCCGCCATCAGATAAAACAGGAGCGCAAACGCCGCAAGGCAGCCCGCAAGAAAAAAGAGCTGCGGCGAAAGCAAACGCAGCCGAAGCAGCGGCCATCCGGGCAGGACACGTCGAAGCAGGACCGGGAGCTGGCCAGGAAGCGAGCGCAGCTCCGCCGGCAGCAGGAAAAACGGCGCAACAAAGAGTAGGTTCCCCCTTTTTTATCTTACCTGGCGAACATAATATGCGAGTCTGAGAGCTATCTTTTTTGCAGTTTTTTTCAAGACCGTTAACTATTTAAGTATTTGCCCCATTTAACGGTGAGAGGCGGTGAAAATGACAGCAACACATTACCATTACGTGCTTTCGGAGGCATGGTGAATATGAAAGCAAAAGGAGAGCAGAGCATGTTTTTCGGAAGGAGAAGTGTACTTGTAGGGGCAATAGCAATTACAGCGCTCGTCCTGCTGGCGTTTGGTGCCATGGAGGCAGACGCTAGCCAGACCATCAGCGGCGACCCAGTAGATGTTACCGTATACGATGACGGCAGGATTACGCCCTACTATGACAACTGGGCATCCGGTTATCAGTATTATAGCGCCGATGCCTGTAACAACGTCCTGTGGCTGAACAGCGGGAGCATGGGGTTTGACTGCTCCGGTGCCAGCACGGCAGATTGCTCGTCTTGTACTGACTTCACCCCGATTTCTGAAAGCAAACCCGACGCGTGGACCATCGAAACCATCTATGAGGCTGGCAGTACAGGGATTCGGATTACGCAGACGGTTACGTACACCAATGGCGCCCATTATTACAACATGGAATGGCTCATCGAGAACACGGGGAGTACAACGTATACCGACCTTTACTTCATGCACGGCGGAGACACCTACTTCGGCGGTTTAGACAGTTCGAACGGCCACTATGATTCCAGCTTGGACATGGTGTATCTCACCAACAGTGGTGTTACCGGCATCATGGGGCTGCTGGGTACCGCCACCTCACCGATAGACCACTATTACGAGGACACCTACTCCAATGTCCGAAGTGCTCTGAATAGTGGGAGTAATCTTCCCGACACCGTTGATCCAAATTACGTTGACGCTGGCTACGCCGTGGAATGGGACAGAAGCACGCTTGCCCCGGGAGACATCTGGCAAATCAAAGCCATCGAGAAATGGACCGAATCCGGCGACGTGCAGGTTCTCGCCCCGGCGGGACAGAGCGGCGCGGTGGGCGACACGTTTACCTATGACTTCACCGTGCAAAACCTGCAGAGCAGCTCGGATACCTTCGACCTCTCCGTCAGTTCCAGCGAGGGATGGACTGTCTCCCTCCCCGGCGGGAACACCGTCACCATCGGCGCCGGCTCGTCCGCAACGGTTCAGGTCGAAGTTACCGCCGATTGGGCCGGCACCGACCAAACAACCCTCACCGCGACGTCGCAATCGGACCCGTCGATAACCAACGACGGTTCCGTCACCACCGAAGCCAACGCTCCGCCGACCGCTGACGCCAACGGCCCATACTCAGGCAACGTGGGCGAAACCATAACACTCGACGGTACCGGCTCCTACGACAGCGGTGGAAGCATTGTCAGCTACGACTGGGATTTGGATAATGACGGATACTACGATGAC
>CAZQNC010000015.1:0-19918 GCA_964594625.1 uncultured Thermoplasmatales archaeon
CCTCAATGCTTTTATGCATGCCGGTGTTATAGACATGGACAATGGGGGATGCAGCGAGCGCTATGTCGAGAGGTAAGCGGCTTTCCATCACCGTGGACGGTGCCTCGTCCAACTCCCGGCGGGGGCGAAACGGCGCCGGTGTCGTCGTCGAGCTCGACGGCGTGGTCATCGCCGAGATATCAGAGGAAACCGGGATGGGGACCAACAACGAGGCGGAGTACAAGGCGGTCATCCGGGGGCTCGAGGAAGCCGTCCGGTTGCACCGCGAGGGCATATCATTTGACGGCGTCGACATCAACAGCGACAGCCGCCTGGTCGTCCAGCATCTCACCGGCACCTGGGCGGTGCAGGCCGTCCACCTCCGGGCGCTCTACATCCGCACCGAGGAGTTGGTCATGCATCTCGGTCTGCTGGGCAAAGAGGTCCGGTTCAACAACGTCATCCGCACCCGCAGCCGGAAGGCGGATCTGCTCGCCGGGGTGGCCATCGGGCGGTCCGACAGCCTGCAGAACGCCCTTTCCATCCCGTAAACTATACTAACCGGTTCGCCGCTACACGGGTGATGGCCGAGGAAAAAGAAGCGCCACCCCGGAAGTTCTGCCCCAACTGCGGCTCCAGCAACATCGAATGGACGCTCCCGCAGACCTGGTCGACATGGCAGTGCAAGGACTGCGGCTACATCGGCGCGTTCATCGTCGAGGACGGCCGCATCGCCGATCAGATCAAGCGCGAGTACCGGGAGCGCCGGCAAAAAGACGGGGAATAACGGCAACGTTTTTTAGCAATCAGATGCTACGGCCGCATGGCACATTATCAGACGCGGCACGGCTACAACGACGACGAGCTGGTCAGCGCCCTGCAGAAGGACATCCGGCGGGGCAACGAGCAGCGGGCGATGCACTGGGCGCTCGAGCTGGGCGGCGAAGGCAAAAGCGGCTTCGGGCAGCTGGCCAGCCGGCTCTCCGTCATCGCCTACGAGGACGTCGGCCTCGGCGATCCCCCGACGGTGACGCATGCATCCAGCGCCATACGGGACATGCGGGACATGTACCGCAACAATCGGGGGGAATGGCGCATGGCCCTGGCCTACGTCATCCTGCTCCTGTGCCGCAGCGAAAAATCGCGTGTCAGCTGCCATTTCATGCAGGTCATGCGCCATCGTCACGCGGCTGAGCGGCCTGACATCCCGGACTACGCGCTGGACATGCATACCTCCGCCGGAGCGCTCATGGGCCGGACAAAGGGGAGCGCGGAGGGCGTCCGGCAGTTCATCGAGGAAGGCGAACGGCTCGACCGGGAAGGCGACGTCGAGAATGTCTACCGGGACATGGCCGTGGAGCTGCTCAGACGGCGAGCGAAAAAGAAAGAGGGATAGCGCGGCTACCCGTACAGCGGGGGATGCGCCGCCTGGGGTTCCATGTCGGCCTGCGCCTGCTTGGTCTTGGCCACGAGCTGCGCGTACTGCTCCTCGAGCTGGTCGGCGCTCTCTATCAGGGAGCTGGTGTCGATGTCCAGGCTCTTGTAGGAGGCGAAGACCTGGAGGAGCTTCGCCGTGGCCCGGGGGTCCGGCAGCTTGGGCGTGCCCTCGGCCAGCATGCCGATGGCTTCCAGGTTTTGCTGCTGCGCGTACAAAAGCAGGGTGCTGGACATCCCGGCGATGGCACCGCGCTTGATGAGGTCGATGCCCGCCGCGGCGGCTTTTTCCGAGGCTTCGTGGCTGCTCACGATGGCCCAGACCTTGTTGTCCCCCTCGGCGTCCTCGCGTTCCTGGATGCCGTCGAAGACGATGGCCTCCCGGGCGCCGTTTTCGATGGCGAAGTCGATGATGTACTCCGCGACCCGGGCGGTCAGCACCGGGGGTATCACCATGTCGGACTTGGCGAGTAGCATACCCTGGCCGGCGAAAAACCGGACGGGGCGACGGGGGATACCGTCGAAGATGACCGCCGTGGGCGGAAACTGGTCGCAGTCCAGCGATGCGACCTGCTCCAGCTCCAGGGCGTTGATAAGCTGCTCGGAGGCCATGCCCCCGATGAGGCCCATGCCGGGGAAGCCGGTGACCAGGTACTCGACGTCTGGCATGTCGCGATCCGCGATGACTTCAAAACAGTGTTCCTCTGGCATGATATCCCCTATCAATATCCGTCACGGGTTATTTTTATCTTTGCACTCTGCCGCGGGCTACGGATACCCGCCAATCTGGAGGGAGGGGTCGCCGAAGAGCGCCAGCTCCTGCACCATCTGGACGTCTATCCTGTTGGCCTGCCCGAAGGTCGCGGTGTAGCTGGTCGTGGTCTGCATGAAGGCGTCGCCGAGAACGTGATGGCTTTCCTCGCCGTACTGCCGGAAGAACTCGGGGAAAATCCAGCAGCCGGTGTCGGGGACGAACGCCTGATCGAACGAGCCTGGGCCCAGGGCCGTGCAGCCGATGGTGGCGATGGCGCCGCTGCGGGGCATCCTGGTGAGCCACCAGCTCCAGCATTCCGGCGTGGGATAGAAGCCCGTCCACACCCGGTTCCAGCCCAGCACGGAGTTCAGCAGGGTGACGTTGAACTGGCTGTTGTGGCAGCCCATGACCGCGACGATGGGCAGCTTGTCCGTGTTGTCGATGTTGTCCATGGGAAACACGGGCATGCCGATGTTGATGGGCTGCAGCCCTATCTCGGCCGACTGGCTGAAGCCGCCGGGCATCCCGGGCATGTTCACGATCATCGTGCTGGGGCTGGCATGGCCGAAAAAGAAGGCGAAGCCGCAGCCCTGTCCGAGGGTGTCGAGCACGTCCCGCTGCGAGGTAAAGTTTCCATTTGACGCCCAGAGAAAGATTTTTTCAAATGACTCGGGCATGTAATGGAAGGCGCCGGCCCGGTCGCCGCCCACCTCCCTGTTTCCGGTCGTCCATTCACAGTCACAGTAGCTCCGTATCATGTTTTTCTGCTGGCTGAACACCGTCTCGCCGCCCTCGTTTTCCACCCACGCCCTGACGTCGGTGTGATAGCCGTAGGGACGCGGGTCGTAGCTCTTGCCGCGGATGTGCATGACGCCGTCGATGTAGGTGACGTTGGCCCACAGGTAGCCCATGTATGCCTCCGGCGGGGTAAAATCGACGTCGGTGGACCCCAGGATGTCGCCGTCGGAGGGAGACGTCACCTCCGCTATGGCCGGGCCGGGATAGCTGTCGATACGGAGATGGTCGTCCTCCGAAAAGCTCAGCGACGACTCCTGTCCGGGGTCGACGGTGACCGATACCGTGTCAACCGGCCCCCATTCCCCAGTGATATTGCTCCGGCTCTGCGCGTGGATGGTATACTCTCCAGGCGGAAGCTGGGAGACATCCCACTGGATGTCCAGGTCCTCCTGGTCCTGCAATCCGTCGCCGGCCACGGCCACGATGCGGTTAAACCAGTCGGAGCCTGCAGCGCTCGTTTCGTAGGTGATGATTTTTTCCACGCAGGCCTGCACCTCCCGGGTGTTCCGGCACGGCAGGCGCCCGACCGCCACATCCGGGTAGAGGTCGATGTCGTCATCCTGGACGCCCGGTCTGCCGCGGGCGCCGATGACGCCGTCGTCGTTGGAATCCCAGTCGTCGAACCCGCCGCCGGCCCCGTAAACGTCTGCATAGTAGAGATCGCAGAGAAAGCCCGGGTCGCCGTACTCGTCATAAAGATTCGAATACCGGACAGGGACATGCCAGTCCTCCACCCCGTAGTTCAGGGTGTCCCGCGCCGAGCCATAGATAGGGGAGCGAAGACCGCCGACCAGCAGAACGTAGCTGATGCCGTAGCTCTCGACGGCGTCCTTGATGAAATATTTTATCTGCTCAGGCCGGTCCACGCCGTCATAGGAGGCATAGATGTCCTCGGTGGTCTGCAGCAGCGTGGCGACGCCGTGGCTGTTCTTATGCTCGAGCAGCGGCGCCAGCTCATCCGAAAAACCCGGCGGCGCCACGACGACGAGGTCGTAGCCGTCACCAGCCGCTGCGACGGAAGACCGGGGTGCGTCATATGAAACGTCGACGTCCATCGACCGGGCCACCAGCAGCACATCGTCGGCGGGGCGGTAGCGCACGGGGTACAGGTCGACGGTGACATGGGTGACCCGGTGCAGCGTGCCGTTGAGCCCGCAGCCGACACGGGCGCTGTACCATCCGGATGGATACGGCTGGCTGCTCGCATAGAGCTGCCTGTTTTTCTGCCAGGCCTGCACGCGGGGCTCCGGCGTGGCCTCGTATGGCACAGCTGGCTGCGCGGGCACCACGTCCGCGTCCAGGATGCGCTCGTCGTATCCGGGGACGGTGACGTCGACCCGGACGTCGGTGGCTCCGAAGGGAAGCTCCAGGTGGCGCACCATCCGCGGCAGCAGGGGGGCGCCCGACTGCCGCAGCCAGGTGGACGTGTCGTCCAGCGTGACGGTGACGTGCCCGCGCACCGCCTCCTCCAGCGTATACGAGAAATCGGAGTGGGCGTCCGTCGTCGATGGGGCAACTGAAACGGTGTTTGAAAGCTGTTCGTGCGATGTTTCAAGGAGAGGAACCATGCCGGCGAGGAGCAGCGCGCAGACCGCTCCGACGATGATTTTTGTGTTCATGCTGTGCTTCATCAAAGAAATAAGGGCGCGGGATATAACTGTTTGCTCAAAAAACACCAACCTTTTATATCGATTGCCAATATCTACGGGAGGGACAACGATGGCGGTTGAGCCAAAACAATGGAGACGATGGCTGTTTTATCTCGATATTATCGTGGTGGCGGTGCTCATCATCGCAATCGTATTTCTGGCCCAGGATGCCTACATGGCGGGCTACCATTACGGGAGCGACATGGAGCGTGCGTCGCTGTGGCACGTGGCCCGCGACGTGGCCTTCGTCACCGGCGCCCTGGCCTGGCTTTTCTACCGGTTTTTCCGGAACGAGTTCCTGGTGCTCCGGCAGCCATGGTAAAGGTTATTAAATCGCGGGGTTATATGGATGCTGGCTAAAGGTATGGACTAGACCGGGAAGTTAGGCGTCTCCTGTCACCGGAAATCGCCTTCAGTCGGGGTCGAAGTCCAACGGCGGCGTGGAGTCCAGGCAGCGATCCAGCGTTGGACGATGAAATCCCGTCCCCTGGGACCAGAGGTGATGGTCGCAGCCGGCCGGAGGGTCGTCTGCCCATCTTGGTTTCGGACAGAGGGTCAGGCCCGGAAGGGAGCAGCCCGGCCGAAGACTAATGGTGCTCAGGGGGTCGCGGGATTGAGAAAAATGCTGGGCCGTCGCTGCAGGGAGCTCCCCGCCCACCGCGGACATGTCCATACCGGCTAAAATGGACGACCGACGGAAAGTAATCGAATACTTTCAGAAACAGCAGGTCTTCATCCAGTCCGAGGCAGTGGACTACCTCATGCAGCAGGGAGACTGCATGAGCAACGCCCGGCGGGTGCTCGACTGCGTGGACGGAAAACCGCTCAACATCGTGCTGGACGACGTCAAACACGTCTTCCAGGCCGGGCGGCACGAGCAGGAGGAACGGGCTGCGTCCACCGACACGTCACCGATATCGCCCCGGGAGGAGCCCGGGCAGCTTGAGGTGCTCAAGGACGTCACCGGAAACAGCTGCTGCGAGGGAACCCTCACCGATTTCACCAAGCTGTTCCGCGACCGCTACGCCCAGCTCCACCGGCTGCTCCGGAAGCGCCAGGAGATGAAACACGTCATCCCGGTCAAAAAAGCACGGGAGAGAGACGGCGCCATCTCCGTCATCGGCATCGTGGACAGCGTTACCCGGAGCTCGAAGGGACATGTCCTGATGGACATCGAAGACGAAAGCGGCGGCGCCACCGTCTACATCCCGGAGGAGGATGCCGGCATGGCCGACACCCTGGTGGAGGACGAGGTCATAGGCGTCATCGGCATCTGCGGCCGGGACGGGCTGCTCATCGCCCAGCAGCTGCTCCGCCCGGACGTGCCGGTACACCAGACCAGGCATCGGAGCAACGGAAACGGATACGCGGCCTTCGCCTCCGACATCCACATCGGCAGCAAGACGTTCCTGGAAAAAGAATGGAAAAAGTTTATGCGGTGGATGAACGGCGAGGTGGGCACCTCCCGCCAGCAGGAGGTCGCCCGGCACATACAGTATCTCATTATCCCCGGAGACGTCGTCGAAGGCGTCGGTATCTACCCGAACCAGGAGCAGGACCTGTACATCGAGGACATCTACGAGCAATACCGGGCGCTCGCCGAGGAACTGTCGGCGGTCCCCCGCGAGGTGACCATCGTGCTGCAGCCGGGAAACCATGACGCGGTGCGGCAGGCGCTTCCCCAGCCGGCCTTCGAGGACGACGTCCAGCGGATTTTTTCCGGTCTGAACGTGGTGTTCGTGGGAAACCCGGCCTCCGTCAGGCTGGACGGGCTCGAGGTGCTGCTCTACCACGGGCAGTCGCTTTTTGATTTTTCGACGCGCATCGGCGTCAACCAGAACCAGCCCACCGAGATCATGAAGCACATGCTGATGCGGCGGCACATGGCTCCCATCTACGGTGAGATAACGCCGCTGGCGCCGGAGCAGCAGGACTACATGGTCATCGACCGGATCCCGGACGTGTTCGTCACCGGGCATGTGCATACGACCGCCATTGACTCCTACCGGGGCGTGCAGCTCATCAACGCCTCCACCTGGCAGTCGCAGACGGACTACCAGCGGATGATGAACTTCATGCCGGACCCGGCCAAGGTACCCATCGTGTCCCTTGGCAGCGGACGGGCCAGCCTGATGGATTTCAGCACATGACCCACACCCCCCTGTTTCCACTGGAAAAGCTTTTTTATCCCCGCCCACATAAATGAACGAGATGGACGAAAAAAACGCGGTCATCATATCCCTGCAGCGGGACAACCAGGAACTGCGACATCTGGTTCAGGCGCTCGACTACCACGTGCAGCACGTCTTCACCCAGCAGCGGAACACCCCGGACCCTGCATCCTACATCGGCGCCGGAAAAATAGCCGAGGTGGCGGAGTACATCGATGCGCACGACATCGACTGCGCCGTGATCGACCAGCGGCTGCGGCCGTCGCAGTGGTACACCATGGAAAAAGAGCTCAACGTCACGGTCTACGACCGCATCCGGCTCATCCTGAACATTTTCGCCGACCGCGCCCAGCGAAAGACGGCGAAGCTGCAGGTACGTCTGGCGTCGCTCCGCTACGAGCGACCCTATGTCAGGGAGCTCATACACCGGGCCAAGGCCGGCGAACACCCCGGGTTCATGGCGGGCGGCCAGTACGAGGTGGCCAACTACTATGAGATGATCAAAAAACAGATGAAAAACATCAAAGAAGAACTGGAAAAAACAGAAAAGGTGCGGGAGTCCCACCGGAAAAACCGCCGGGGCAAGGGCTTTTATCTGGTCTCCATCGCCGGCTACACCAACGCCGGAAAGAGCAGCCTGCTCAACCGGCTGTCCGACGAAACCGTGGCGGTCGAAGAACGTCTCTTTTCAACGCTGTCGACGACCACCCGGCGCCTGAAACACGACCGGGGAACCCATGCGATGCCCATCCTCATCACCGATACCGTCGGCTTCATCCGGGATCTCCCCCACTGGCTGGTGGACGCCTTCCATCCCACGCTCGAGGAGATAGCGCTGTCCGATGTCATCGTATTGCTCATCGACGCCAGCGAGGACAGGGAGACCATCCGGGAGAAGGCGTCCGTGTCGCTGCGGGAGATCATGGAAATGGAAAACCATCCCGACATCGTCATCGGGCTCAACAAGGCCGACCGGCTCTCACCGGAAGAGCAACGGGAAACGCTGGCGGGCATACGCGAGGTGACGGGTGCCAGACCCTGCCTGTACCTGTCGGCGAAAACCGGGGAAAACATGGACGCCCTGGTGGACGCCATCTACACGGCGCTGCCCGACAGGGTCCAGATGGAAATCGTGTTTCCCGACGGCATCGACGAGGACGACATGTCGTTTATCTTCAACCAGCAGGCGCGGGTCTGCACGGTGCGGAACGACGGCACCAGTTACGTCCGCGTGACCTGCAGCCAGCGGGTCAAGGACAAGATAGCCGGGCGCTGCCGGCAGCGGGGCGCCCGCGTGAGGATGGTATAATGGACCAGAAAGAACGCATTGAAAAAGACATCACGCTGTTCGAGCGGCACGTTGACACGGTTGACCGGCAGGATGCCGTGGACATGGCCCGGCGGTATTACGACGACGCGAAGTACTATCTGGCCCGGCAGGACCTGTTCACCGCCTTCGGATGTATCAACTACGCCCACGGGCTGCTCGATGCAGTGCGGACGGAAGCATTTAAAGATGAGGATGCTTTGTAGGTACCATGCACAAGGTTGACGTTGCCGTCGGCACGGACCTTTTCGAGGAAAATGAAAAAATAGCGCAGGCCAACGCCGACCGCTTTGAACGGGCCGGGGTGACATCCATCGACCTCATGGGGGCCATCGGCTCCGGGAAGACGTTGCTCATCGAAAAAGTAGCTGACAGGCTGCTCGGCACGCAGCGGGTCGGCGTCATCGTGGGGGATGTCACCGGCGACAGCGACTACCGGCGTATACGGGAGCATCACGTGCCCGTGGTGAACATCAACACGGGCAAGGAATGCCATCTCGACGCCCATCTCATCGAACACGCGCTGGACGACCTCGACCTCGACAGCCTCGACGTGCTGTTCATAGAGAACATCGGTAACCTGGTCTGCCCCGCGGATTTCATGCTGGGCTGCAACAGGCGGGGCGTCGTCATCTCCGTTACCGAGGGAGACGACATGGTGAAGAAGCACCCGCTTATCTTCCAGACGGCTGACTTCATCGTGGTCAACAAGATAGACCTGGCCGAGCATATGGGCGTTGACGTCGACAGCATCATCGCGGACATAGAGGAGATAGCACCAAAAAAATATTTTTTGACCGATGCCCGGCACGACGAGGGCATCGACGAGCTGGTACAGTGGCTGCTGCAGAAAAACGAGTGACGCTGGTCGGCGTCGGCCACGTCTTCGACATCTCGTCCCAGGTGCAGGACATCATCGCCACGGTGCAGCCGGACGTTGTCGCACTCGAGCTCGACAGAAACCGCCTCCAAGCGCTGCTGTCCCCTGGAGAGGCGCGCGGCAACCTGCCTTTTTTCCATACGCTGCTGGCATCGCTGCAGGAGCGGATAGCCAAAAAATATGGCGTCGCTACCGGGTCGGAGATGGCAGCGGCCGCCCGGATGGCCAGAGACAATGCCATCGGCATCCTCTGCATCGACCTCGACGTCAGGATGGTAATGACCAGGCTATGGCAAAGCATCTCCCTGCGAAAAAAGGTGCTGTTCATGGTCAGCGGCATCTCATCGCTTTTCCTCAGCAAAAAACGCGTGGAACGGGAAATCGGGTCGTTTGAAACCGAGCCGCAGACATACCTCCAGGAGATGCAGTCCACGCTCCCGGAGCTCTACACCATCCTCATCGAGGAGCGAAACCGGCACATGGCGTCACGCATCAGACAGGCGCTGGGCATGTACGACGGCATCGTCGCCTTCGTCGGCGAAGGACATATCCACGGGATGGAGGCGCTGCTTGACAGCGACGAGGTAGCGCTGACCGTCGTCCATCTGTCCGACCTCCGCGGCGGCGAATGGCGTGACAGGCTACCCGAGACGGCACCAGTCTGACAGTGCCGCCGTGTCAAACTCGGGGTCCATGGCATTCGCGAGCTCAGACATGTCTGCATACGGACGGCCGGTGATGATGCGGGCTGCCCGTTTTTCACCGACGGACGGCAGCGCTGTCAGCGCATGGAGCGAGGCCGTATTGATGTCGAGGGGATAGGCGATGCCGGTGACGCTCCGGTAGCCGTGGCCGGTTATCTTTACGTCGACGAAATGCCCGGTTTTCTCCGGGTATGGCAGGCATACCAGCAGCGGGTATGAGCCGATCTGTCTGCCAAACGTATTATTTCCCTGGTGTATCTCCAGGTATACTTCTTTCAGGACGGTGCCGCTGGGGACCAGCTGCTGGAGCATCGGCTGGTTCACCGTTTCGTTTACCCATTGTTTGAACGCCTTTAGTCCCGCTGTATCTGTTGCGGCCGGTTCGCTGCGGACGGGAACCGCCTGCCGAATGTTGACGCGGCGGAGTAGCAGCCGTTCATGCATCATCGTGTGCAGAAACGCCCTGTTTTTTTGAAACGTGATACTGCTTTCACCGGGCAGCCCGTACAAAAAATTTATACCGGGTAGCAGACGGGGCATGCCGTTCTCGCCCTGTCGGGCTCCGATGTCGTTGACGAGACGGATGGCCGTCATGGTTTGCTCGGGTGTGGCGTTGAGATTGTTGGCCGTCCGGACTGCCTCGTCGGCTGTTTCCATGCCCAGCGCTGCGGTGTTTCCCGCCGTGCAGAGACGGGTTATCAGCCGTGTTATCTCCGCTGCTTCGTCGGGATAGGTGGCGATGACCGCCGGGTTGGCGTTGTCTATGTGCAACACCTTGATGTCCGGTGTCCGTGCCCGTATGCCTGTGAGCAGCCGGCGTATTGCATCCACGTTTGGCCGTGGCGTTTCACGTGCACCGATGTCACGGGATCCGTACGAGTAAAAGCATGACTGGCAGCCCAGCCGAAAATGCCGGACGCCGAACTCGTACAGGCGGGCTGTTTCCTCCACGATGTCGTCTGCCTGCCGGGTTTCCGGTCGACCGTAGAGCGGTTCCATGCAGAAGCTGCATCCCCCGGTGAGATACCGTGGGCAGCCCCGGTAGGTCTCGATTTCCGCCAGCAATGTGTCGGGGAAGTCGGGATGGCGTGTCACGACATCTGTCCCGGCTATGGCCCACCGCTGCCATTCTTTTTTTGTACGATGGCGCTGCCGCAGTGTGTCATGTAGAAGGTCGTAGATGAATGCGTCTGCGTCTTTTTCGGCGGCGTAGTCAACGAGGTCGTGTACCTGTCGGGGTGCCCGTCCGCCGCCGTGGCCGATGCCATGCTTTGCTGACGATCCGCCGAGGATGACGGGCCCGTTGAATGCTGCCGTGATGCGATGAAACTCGTTGTACGACATGGGCATGCCGCGTAGATACCGGCCCGGGACGAGCGCCCCGGTTATGGCCAGCAGGGCGTTGCCGTCGATGGAGGCGCCCTTTCGCCATTGGTCGATGGTCCGGTACTGGCAGCGGTGCCCGGCGTCGACGATGGCGCCGGCGGCGTATCTGACATATGGGGATATGTAGGGGGGTACGCCCAGGCAGGAGGGCTCGTCGACGTAGCCGTCCAGCAGCGTCAGCAGCATACCGTGTAACCCTGCCGATATATTAAAGTTCCAGTGGAAATGAGGGGGTGTGGGTAACGTTTTTTATATAGGCGGGATATGGGAATCATGCGCCTCCTCCTCGTCTGCTGCCTGGCTGCCATCCTGCTCGGCGCCGGTACCCTGCCGTTCATGGCATGGCCGTCGTCCGACCAGCCCGGCTCGTTTTATACCGGCGCCTCGGACTGGTCGGCATCGGATGAGGGCGCTCATTTTCCGTGCAGCCGTGAATGGTGGAACGTCGACGCCGTCATGACGCTTGACAACGGCGCCCGGTGGACGCTGACATCTTCATTTGAATACGAACGGGAGACCCCGGCCTGCAATCTCTTCCTGACCCTGTTCAATCTGAGCAGCGGCGACAGCTATTCCCTGGGCTCGTACGGCGACCCCATCGGCACGCTTTCGTTTGAAAAAAACCGGGTCAATCTGAGCTACCGTGACTCCTGGATGCGGGGAAGCTATCCCTCCTACCGGGTCCATTTCGAACGCCGCGATGTCACCGTTGACCTGCAGTTCAACGCCACGACGCCGCCGAAGTGGGTGGCCGACAGCATATCAGGAGCGGTGCTCCCCATGGGGCTGGGCTCGTATCGCTACGGCTTCATTCCCCGCTGCACCGTATCCGGCACGATGGCCATGGGCGACGTGACGCATCATGTTACCGGCACGGGCTATTATGAGCACGTATGGGGCAACTGGACCTACAGCAACCCCCTGCAGAGCGGCAGCGGCATCGAACATACGCTCAGGGCATACGGCCAGCTGGCCGGGTGGTGGCTGTCCCATCGCGGGAATACGCCGCCTACCGCCCTCGGGTTTGCCACGGAGAGCAACATGTTCGGATACGACTGGATATGGGCCGCCTTCGACAACGGATGGAGCCTGTTCTACGGCAACATTCCCTTCTGGGTCACCGAGGGGCCGGCCTTCGGCATCCTGTACCTTGTCTCCCCGGATGGACGATATCTCACCTTCTCCAGCATCGACTTCTCCTACGGGTCCATGGCGTATGCGCCCGAGTATGACGCCTATTATCCGACCAGCATCATGCTGGAGGCACGGCACGACGAGCACCATGTTGCCCTGGACTGTACCATGGCCTGCGACGTTAACACCTATCTCGACACCAATCTGTCATCGTCATTCTGGCAGGCCATCTACCTCTGGGAGTCCCCGGGGCCGATCACCGGCGTGTACCGCAACGAGAGCGGCATCGTCCATCTCAATGGCACCTGCGAGATAGAGCCGATGCGCCAGATATCGATGCTGGGCCACAACGCGCTCACCCTCGACGTGCTGCGCCCGGAGCAGGGCCTGGGCGCTGACTGCAGCATGGTATCCCATTTCTTTGACGTGGCGCTGCGCGTCCGCTGCCGATTGCTGCCGTTTCCCCGGGTACACGTCGCGTTTGGCTCCTAGCGCCGCCGCAGCCGTCGTTTTTCGACGTACGAGGCGATGAGGCTGACCGCGATGGTGACCACGATGAGCGTCAGCGTCGCGTTCTGCGCTACGCCCTGCTTGAACAGCCGGTAGAAGGTGCCGGACAGCATCAGCAGCACGCCGAACTTGACGGCGGCCCCGGCCACGATGTAGGTGATGGACAGGCCGTACCGCCAGTTGTTCACGGCGATGAACGCGCCCGTATAGGGCAGAACGGGGGCAACGCGGTTGATGAGCAGAATGCGCTCGTCGTTGACGATGAGCAGGTCGCTGTACTTCTGCATCACCCGGGCGATGAAACCGGGCACAGACGCCTTTTTGACGACCAGGTAGAGCAGGGTGTTCCCGGAAAAGCTGCCGGCGACCGCCACGCAGAACAGGGTGAGCGCCCAGGGCAGATTGTGCGGGTCGGTGGCATATATCATCAGGAGGAAAAAGTCGGGGAGCGCCGGGAACACCATGCTGTCTATCAGGAATATCAGGTAGAGCGCGATGATGAGGCCCAGGCCGCCGAAGCCGCTGAAGAAGTCGACGATGACGTCGCCGATCATGCTACCAGCCGGGTGTAGGTTTCGGCCAGCAGGTCGACCGTATGGGAGATGTCGTGCTCTTCAGCCAGCCGCCGGGCTCCTTGCTGCAGCCGCCGGCGGAGGTCGTCGTCCCGTTGCACCCGCTCTATTTCCCCGGCGAATGCTTCCACGGTGCTGCTCTTGAGGCAGTTTTCCTCGTGCCGGAGCCAGTCCCGGTAGATGCTGATGTCCCGTATGAGGAGCACCCGCTCCGCCGCGGCCGCCTCGAAGAGAACGTTCCCGTAGCTCTCCGCGTAGGTGGGAAAGAAAAAAATGTCGCCGCCGGCGTACAGGTCGCTGATGCGCTCAAATGGTATGTGGCCGAGAAAGGTGACGTTGTCCGGCGCATCCGATATGTCGACGTGTTCCAGCCCCGGCTCGGTGGACCCCGCCCAGAGGAAGGCGTAGTCGTCCCGGGGCAGCCGACGGGCCACCTCTATGAAATCCCGGACGCCCTTCCGGGGGATGAGCAGCCCGACGGAGAACACCACCGTTTGACCGCCGACGTCGTGTTGTTCTCTGAAACGCCGTCGTTTTTCGTCGCTGTAGGAGAACATGTTCCGGTTGACGCCGTTGGGGATGACCGTCAGGTCTGATGTCACGTCGTTGGCTTCCATCCACCGCTTGACGTAGGGTGTCGCGCAGATCACCATGTCGGCCTGGTTGTACAGCCAGCGGGAGTACCGGTTGAACAGGGGATGGATAACCGATTCGAACTTGAATCCGCCCTTGACCAGCTCGGGGAGATGGCGGGCGTGGATGATGACCGGCGTGCCGCGCTTTTTTGCCCGGAGGATGAGCGGCACGAACTGGGGCATCGGGTTGTGCAGATGGATGACGTCGCATCCGGCCGGGTTGTCGATAGCGACCTCGAAACCCCGGCTGCGGAGCCGCTCGGCCAGCAGCGGCACCTGGGTGCCCATCCCGCCGGCGCTGGTAAACGACAGCATTCTGCCCAGTCGCTGCAGCCCGGTGACCATGCAGACCTTCATCCTGTCCCTCTGCACAGATGAATACCACCCCGCTTATTAAGGTTAGCTTGCCCGCCCTCCCTGCGGCAGTTCCAGTGGAAATGAGGGGGTGTGGGTGGCCGGCAACTATTTTAAAGCATCTGTGCATCAAAAATGATGGTCATGCAGTGGGATATCCGGGAAGACCCGTTCGACGTCATGTACGAGCCGCTGGCCGGCGCCAATACGACAACGCTGCTCCGGCTGCTGGCACAGAACCGTTTCCGCATCGCCGGGCGATATCTCCCCCGGCTGCTCTACGCCGGGCTGATAAGCACCATCCTGGCGCCGTTCCGCCTGCTGGACACCGCCCGCTACGGCCGCACCGTCGAAAACACGGAGATAGCAAGGCAGCCATTGTTCATCATCGGCCACTGGCGGAGCGGCACCACCTACCTCCACAACCTGTTTTCCATCGACGAACAGTTCGGCTACTGCTCCACCTTCCACTCCCTCGTGCCGGGCGCCTTCCTCGGCAACCAGCGCCTGAAATCAATCGTGGCGGCCAGCATCCCCGAAACCAGGCCCATGGACGAGGTGCCGATGGGGGCAGACCTGCCGCAGGAAGAGGAATACGCCCTCGGCTCGCTCACTCCCTACGCCTACTACAACGGCTGGATATTTCCCCGTAACATGCGGTACTACAACCGCACCGTCTGCCTCGACGATGCGCCATCCTGCATGCATGAGAAATGGCGACGGACCTACCGATGGTTCCTCAAAAAGCTCACCTGCCACTGGGACGGCCGCCGGCTGGTGCTCAAAAACCCTGCCAATACGGCCCGGCTGCCGCTGCTATTGGACATGTTCCCCGACGCCCGCTTCGTCCACATCAGGCGCAACCCCTACGACGTCTACGCGTCCATGATGAAGTTCATGACCACGGTGCTCCCCCGCTACACGGTGCAGCGGCCGCCCACACGGGAACAGATGAGCGATGCCATCCTCGACGTATACGAAAAACTCTACCGGAACTATTTTACCAACCGCTCAAATATCCCCGACGGACAGCTCGTCGAGGTCGGCTACGAGGACTTCGTGCAGGAGCCACTACAGCACCTCGAGCGCATCTACACCTCGCTATCCCTCGACGGCTTCGACACATGCCGGGAGCGCTTCGCCGCCTACATCACGTCGCAGTCACATATCACGGCCCATCATTACCCCCTCGGCGACCGGCTGAAGGAGCGCGTCGCCCGCCGATGGGAATTTGCGTTCGACATGCTGGGCTACGAGCCCTAAAAGCGGCGATATGCCCCGTCCAGGTACTGTTTTCGCAGATACTGATAGTGCTCCGCGTTCTCCCGGATGGCGTCCAGCAGCCCCTCGTCCTGCCTGACCACCTTTGCAGGTACGCCGGCAGCCAGGCTGTGCGCGGGGATATGCGTCCCCGGGGGCACCACCGCGTTCGCGGCGATGATGCAGCCCGATTCGACATGCACGCCGTTGAGCACCGTGGCATTTATACCCACGATACAGTCGTCGTCAACCTGGGCGCCGTGCACGATGGCCCCATGGCCAACGGATACCTCCTCGCCGATGACGATAGCGTCGTCCGGTGACACGTGCAACACGCAGCAGTCCTGCACGTTGCTGCCGTCACCAATGACGATACTGTTCAGGTCCGCCCGGACCACCGCGTGCTCCCAGATGCTGCATCGCTCACCGACGGACACGTCGCCGGTCATCACCGCCGTCGGCGCCACATAGCTGTCCATGCCAATGTTCATGGCAGGGAAAGCCACACCGCTTTAAAGATTTGCCCGTGCAGCCAACATTTTAGTACACTGCCCCGTTATACCGGCATGGCAGCCTACACCGCAAACATCCAGGTGCAAACAGAGGAAATGGACATCGTCGACATAACAGCGCAGGCGCAGAAAGCCGTCGACGCGTCAGGCATAGACAACGGCATGGCCTGCATCTTCAATAGCGGCTCAACCGGCGCCGTCACCACCATCGAACACGAGCCGGGGCTGCTACAGGACCTGCCAGCGCCGCTCGAACGCATCGCCCCCCGCGGCATCACCTACCAGCACGAGGAACGCTGGCACGACGGCAACGGCCACTCCCACATCCGGGCGAGCCTCATCGGGCCCAGCCTGACGGTCCCCGTCATAGACGGCACATTGCAGCTCGGCACCTGGCAGCAGGTCGTCTTCGTGGAATGCGACGTCAAACCCCGGCAGCGTTCACTTCTCGTCCAGGTCACCGGCGACTGAAGGATGCAGCGTCAGCAGCAGCCCGTCACCCAGCCGCTCGGCATCAGCAAATGCCAGCCCGACAACATCCCCGGGTGTTGACGCACCGTCGCCGCCCGCCACCGTCGGCGTCCCGGTGCCCCCGATGACCACCGGTGCCACGTACACGGTCATGACGTCGACCAGCCGCTCTTTCAGAAACGCATAGATAACGGTTTCACCGCCCTCCACCAGCAGCCGTTCAACGCCTCGCTCGTGCAGCAGCGACAGCACCCTGGAAAGCTCCACCCGCCCGTCGCCGCAGGACACGGCCTCGGTCGTACCCCGGGTAAACGACGGCCCGCCGGTGGCAATCAACGTCGCCGCCGCATCATTCATCACCGCCGCATCCGACGGCGTCCGCAGCCGGGTGTCCAGGACCACGCGCAGCGGCTGCGACGGCGCATCCACATATCTTTTTTTGACGGTCAGCTTGGGGTCATCTGTCAGCACGGTGCCCACGCCAACCAGTATGGCATCGCAGCTGTCACGCAGCCGATGCACTCGGGCCATGTCCGCCTCGCCCGAGATACGGGTCTGCATCCGGTTCGCCAGCGCGATCTTGCCGTCCACCGACATCGCGCAGTTTACATGTACAAAGGGCCTCATACCACGGCCCCGGCGAGCTCCCGCAGCACTGTCTCTGGCTCAGCAGCCTTGACCACGCCGCTGGCCAGCAAAACCCCGACGGTGCCCAAATCGAGAGCCGCCGAGATATCTCCGGCGGTCTTCACCCCGGCGCCGCACAGCACCTGCACCTCCGGGGCCACCTGCTGCACACGGGCGACCGACTGCTTCACGATATCCGGGTCGGCCGAGGTCACCGACACGTCCCCGCCGATGAGCTCCGGCGGCTCAATCGCCACAAAACCAGGGTGCAGCGCCGCCATCGCGCCCGCCACGTCGGGGCGGTCAGCGCAGACGACGGTGTCCAGGCCAAGCTCGCCGGCTCGCTCCACCGCCGCAGCGACGACACCGGCCCTGAGCTGATGCTCCGAATGGTTGAGCAGCACGCCGTCCGCACCCGCAGCGACGAGCGCCTCCGGCAGCGTCCAGCCCGTATGGCTGCCGTAGCCGATGGCATCCATGTGCTGCGCAAAAACCGGGATGTCGACCGCCTGGGCAACCCGGTACAGGTCGGTGGTCTGCACAGCGATGGCCAGCACGGCCCCGGTGTCCTCGTGCACCTGCTGTATCGTCCGGGCCAGCGAAACGGCATGGCCACCGGTGCCCTTCAGGTAGGTTTTGACGTTTACAACGACAGCCGGCGTGTTCATGGAAACGTAATGTCGGCTGGGCATAAAACCTTGTCCCCGAGCGATACGTTTAAAAAACAGACCGTTTTTCCCTTTTGAGGTGATACGATAGCAAACATCTTTCCGCCGTGCCCCGAATGCGAGGATGGATCACTGGTTCCGTTCTCCTTCGAGCACGATGTCTACGAAAAATGGAAGTGTACCCACTGCGGCTACACCGTCGAAAAACGCTGACAGCACACCGCCGGAACGCCGGCATCTATCTGTCGGGGTGGCTCAGCCTGGTTAGAGCGCCTGACTCATAAGCACAGCTCAAGGGTTCGCTGGGATATCAGGAGGTCGCGGGTTCAGATCCCGCCCCCGACATTATCTTCATGAACAACAGACATGTCTCTGTTGGAGATCACTGGGATACAGCCATTGTTTTAACCGGGAGCCGGGTCTGCGGTTCCACACCCCTGTTCAGGCGAGATGGCGGATGATGTACCGGTGGATGTCGTCGTTGATGGCGATCTGGGAGTTGTGGTCGGCGTCTCCTTCAGGCCGCGCCTTCCCGGTGACGATGTACAATGGAGAGCCTTCGAGGTAGGGGCTCTCGGCGGGGACAAGCCCGTCGGTGGTATGGGCCACGCCGTCTCCGTCGAAGTCTCTCGGTTCCCCGATGCGAAACCCGATGTCTGAGCCGATGGCGTAGTAGTCGACGAGGTCGCTTCCCCGGTAGCCCATGGCTTCGAGGAACTTGGAGCGGTACACCATGTCCTGCATCTGGCAGGCCCACCAGGGCAGGGGGATGTAGTCCAGCCGTTTGAGGAACGTCTGGTTGAGGTTTGGCGGGACACCGTGGTTCATGGTCCCGACCATGAAGAGGTCGTCTATCTGCCGACCGCCGATGGAGATGTCCGGGTCGCCGTCGCCGTGCCACGGCGTTCCCGCGTCACCGGGCTGCCAGGAATTGTTCCATCTGTCGACATCGGCACCTGGATGCTCCGCCAGAAACCGGGCGACGAGGCCGCCCATGCTGTGCGTCACGATGTCGACCGTCTGATTGGGGCTGTATCCGTTCTCGACGAGCGCCTGCTTGATGGCGTCGTTGACCTTGCCCGCCATCCAGGGAATGTGGCGGTCGGCCCAGCCCGGTGAATAGCGGAGGTACTGGATGCCGGGCTGTTCGGTGTCGAAATCGAGGATGGTGTGGCCGTGCCGCTGCAGCTTCCCGGTGATGTTCGACCACGTCTGCCGGAGCTTGTGCCTCATCGAGCCAAACCAGCCGTGGATGAGCACCACGGGGTACCTGCCCGGGGTCTCCGGCTGCACCTGGATGGAGGCGGCGCCGTGGCATCCTGCATACTCGCGCTCGCCGGTGAGGTTGTCAGCCACCTGCACCAGGCAGCATATCTCAGTGGTCCTGTTTACATCGGAGATGAAGAACGGAACGGTGGCTCTGCCCGCTCCGCTGGTCGTCGTTTCCTCGACGCTGAGCGGCTGCAACGTGCTCCCGCCCGCGTCAAAAAAGCGCCACGATACCGGCTGCCCTGCCAGATGACGCCATCCCTCGTCATGGAGACCGCGGAGGGTGGCCGTGAACGTGACGGTCTCTCCGGCCGTCATCGCCGACCGCCCGGCTGAAACGGTTATGTTGGTCGTGTGCAGCCTCGGGATGACGACGCAGTGTATCCGGTCCGCAAAGGTTTCACCCAGCCAGGTGGTGCGGGCTTCGATGGTCACGTTGTGTCTGTGGACGTCAACGTCTGCTGGCGCCTCGTAGACTGCAGTGAGCCGCCCCGACTCGTTTAAGAAGGAGGAGGCACGGTGGAGCGACCCCGTATCGCCTGAGGCATATATGTTCCAGGATACCGCGGTGGACAGTGGCGCTCCGTCTTTGATGGTGAAGGAGAGATTGAGCCTGGCGGATTCACCCTCCTGTAGCGTAACCGCTGCGGGGGAGAGCGTGAGCATGGCCGCAGGCGTTTCACCGCCAGTGGAAGGACTCCAGTTGTAGGCGAGGGACGATACGGCCAGCACAAATCCGATGAAGAGGATAAACAGAACCTTCTGTATACCCTGCATCAGTGGATACAGTTTCCCGGTGTCTAATATATTTTTTCCTGCATCCC
>CAZQNC010000016.1:0-19800 GCA_964594625.1 uncultured Thermoplasmatales archaeon
CATCCCATCCACGCATGATATCCTCCGGCATTATATGAACTCTTTGGAAAATGGTTACGGCGCCGCGGAACCTAATTTTTATATATTGATTTCCTATGCCATACATCAGACCTGCCGGCGTAGCTTAGTATGGTTGAGCACTCGGCTGTTAACCGAGCGGTCACCGGTTCAAATCCGGTCGCCGGCGTTATACTGTAAGGAGTCAGGTTTTGCTGTTCGCCTGCCACGGCTGCGGGAAACGCTGCCATTTTTCCCGTACAAATCCCAAGGTTTAAAAATCTTTTATCCAGCGATTGATGCACGTGTTTCCCATAAGGTTTATACTACCCTTTTCCACATGTGGATGTGCTGGCTGGTGCTAGCAAGCAAACATGCAGCGCGTGTTGCTTTTGGGTTCATGGGCACCAGCCTCTTTTTCCTTTTAACAGACGGCCGCGGGAGCCCTGTGCGAAACGTTTTTCAACCGCGGATACTTTGTCTGTCTCCATGCGATATCTGCCCCTGCTTCTCGCCGCCGCGCTGCTGCTTTGCTCGTCTCTCGCCCTGGCCGACGGCGACCGGGCCTGGGAGGTCAAATGGTACGAGACACGCCCCAAGACGGGCGGCGGCGTTTTTACCGTGTTTTTGGCCTCAGAAAGCTGGACGGAGACCAACTTTCATTACAGATGGGGCGGCGGCCGCATCTACGAAAACTACACCAACAACCTGCAGTTCACGGCGACCACCCTCGTCTACGGCGACGGCGACACCCACACGGTGGAGCTCTACGACGTCGACGACCTGGCCTGGGTCACCCTCGACGGAGACGAAATCCTCCGCGTCGAGATGACCGGCGACCGACCGGCAAACGGCACCGCGCAGGTCACCATACCGGAAGGACAGCAGCTCCTCCGGGTCAACTGGCGGGAGGACTGCTGCTCGGCGTCGGTCGGCTTTCACATGCCCGAGGAGCTATACACCCTGGGCGAGGACAGCAACGACCAGGCCCCCGGCTTCGGCGGAGCAGTGCTGGCCGCCGCGGTCGCGCTCTACCTCATCTGGAAACACAGGGATACCCGTCTCTGAGATGCCGTGCCATCGGTCTACAGATTGTCGTAGAGCGAGGTAAACTTTGCGTTGCAGTTGGGACAACGGATGGTATCCGGGGGAACCATTTTCCCGCAGCCGTGGCATCGTTTCATGCTGCTGAAATCACTGGTTTCCTCCTCCCCGGACATCCGGCCCGGCAGCAGACCGGCGACGAGCAAGACGGCGCCGGCTGCCAGGAGTACCAGCAGCGCCCCGTCTGGCAGATAGCGGGAGAGCACCTCCCCGGACAGGGGGTCAGCCGCCATCAATCCCAGGGCTCCGAGCAGCATCAGTGCCAGCCCTGTCGCCACGTATCCGGCTCGCATCAGATGTAAACCCGGACGTTCACTTAAAGACTTCGAAAAATGCGGCGGCACTGTCGGAGCTAGCCGAAAAACGCGTCTATCCGGGCTTCCTGCTCCCGTGCCTCGTTGTAGCCCAGCCTGACGTTCCGGCGGATCGCGTCGGGGCTGAAATCCGTCACCCGCCGGGCATGAGAGCCGGTGGTGAAAAACACGTCGCCGTCCTCCTCGCTCAGCAGCGTCATCATGTCCGCTTTTTTGCCGTCCAGCAGCGCATGGTAGAGCCCGAGCACGTATTCCAGCGGGCTGTCAATGGCATGCTGCACGTGCTCATGCGGCGCAAAGGGAGACAGCGCCATGATCTGCACGTTGCCCCGTCCGGCTTCCAGCGCCGCCCGGATGGGGAACCCCTCGGTGACCCCGCCGTCCACGTAGCAATGTTTTTCCTTGCCCGTCTGATGCCAGAGCGGGGTGAACACGAACGGGATGGCCAGCGAGGCGGTTACCGCTGCATCGAGATCCATCTCGACGTCCCGGGGGACATATTTTCGCTCCGTGTCGTTGATGTCGGTCACCACACATTGAAATGCCGTGTCGGTGAAGGCATCCCAGTCGACGTTGTGCCGTTCCAGAATGCCCGCGACGGCCCGTCGGACCCGTTCGACGTCCACCTCCCCCCACGAGCGGACCACGTTCAATCCCTTCCGGAGCGGGGCAGGCCGGAAAAACCGCCAGGGCTCCGCGTCGAGCATCTCTTGCTCGATGGTCTCGGCGTCGAGGCCGGCCGCCATGAACACGCCGAACAGGGCGCCCCCGCTGGTCCCGGTGACGATGTCGGGCGTGTAGCCTTTCTCGTCGTGGATGTACTTCCAGGCGCCGATGTAGGAGGTGGCATGGGCGCCGCCCCCGGAGAGCGCCAGCACCCGGGTGCGCTGTGCAGCCATAGTACGACATGGAAACGCCATGTTTTATAGGTTTGCGTCAGCATCGCCGTGGTGCCGTGTCCGATGACCGCTAACCATTAATGCGGGAGACGCATTGCATACCATGGACGTGCTTGAAGCCATAAGGACCAGGCGGAGCATCCGACGCTACACGGACGAGCCGGTGTCACGCGAACAGATAGAGGAGGTCATCCAGGCCGGCAGGTTCGCCCCCTCGGCCGAAAACCGGCAGCCGTGGCGGTTCATCGTCGTCACCGACCGGGCGGTCATCTCCCGGCTGTCAGATCAGATAAAGGCGACGATTCGGCGGCTGCTCCGCTTTCGCTTTGTCCTGCAGCTGTGGCGAAAGGAGCTCCGGGATCGTGACGTGCTGAAGCTCCTGTACGGCGTCTCGCACGCCGAGCAGGATACCATCTTTTTCGATGCACCCGCTCTTATATTTGTGGTCGCCACCGACGAGCTGTTCAACGACGAGTCCTGTGCCTGCTGCGCGCAAAACATGATGCTGGCCGCCCACGCGCTGGATCTCGGCAGCTGCTGGATTGGCTTCGCGTCGGTCCTCGGCCTCCGCGGGCAGGCGCTGGAGGAAATCGGCGTGCCAGACGGATATTACATTGCCGCGACGCTCGTCGTTGGACACCCAAAGGGAAGCCCGCAGCCGCAGATGCGGAACCCGATGGCGGATGTCATCAACTGGATAGACTAGGGAGAAAACCAAGCAAATATTGCGCATTGTTAGCAAGGTTTTTATTGCGCCTGCGGGTATACTATCGGAGGTTACCCCAATGAGAGGCAACTGGAAGCGCTATGCGTGTATCCTGGCAGCCGTGCTGCTGACAGTGCCCTTTTCCACGGGCATACCACGGGATGCAGCCGTGTGCGAGCGCCCCGTTAACAACGACATGGAGAAATACCCGATGGCTGTACCGTTCCCGGCGGGAGGCCCCAGGTGGAGGACAGGATACGTGACGTAAAAATTCTCGGTCTGCTGCCCATATTTCCCCAATGGTATCTCCGGCATGTCGACATCGTATCCACGACGTTCTACGAGGAGAGCGACACCCCTTCAGTGCTCTATCTTTCGCTTGAGCTGCGAGACCTGCAGGCGGCAACGGTGTACTTCGAGGCCGTATACTCGATTGGCTGGTCCTTTGGCAGCACGTATTACAGTGCCGGTACCCTCGTGCGGCCGGACGGCCCCTCGATTTTACTGTTGGCCGCTCGGTAGACGGGGACGACGACATCGAGCAGCAGAAGATTTGCGAGGGAACGCTCGACGTGGAAAACGACGTGCTCATCTGGAAGATATCGAAGACAGCGGTGGGCGACCCATCGCAGGGCAGCCGATTGTACAACATCCATCCGCATACCCATCTCCGTCCCACGGGCAGGTCGCTGCTGCCACCCGTCGACCTGTTCAAAGACCTGGTCCACAACGCGAAAACCACGGGCGACTACACTATTAAATACTGACCGTCGACGCTGCCAGCTGGAATGGAAATCAAAAACTAGTTATATCCATATCAGATACCCGCTGCCATGAAGGACGCACTCGCGAACCCGGCACCGCTGGGCCTGATGGGCTTCGGGATGACCACGGTGCTGCTCAACATCCACAACGCTGCACCCGGGACATACGCATTGGGCTCGATGATACTGGCCATGGGCATCTTTTACGGCGGTCTCGCCCAGATTTTCGCCGGCATGCTCGAATACCGGAAGGGCAACACGTTCGGCGTCACCGCGTTTGGCTCCTACGGCCTGTTCTGGCTGTCCCTCGTCGCCTTGCTCATCCTGCCCGACGTCGTCGACGGCGTCGCCTCGACGAGCACGTCGTTCATGGGCTGGTATTTTTTCATGTGGGGCCTGTTCACCATGCTCATGTTCGTCGCGACGCTGAAGCTCAACACCGGATTGCAGTTCGTGTTCGCCACCCTGTTCATCCTGTTCTACCTGCTCGCATTGCGGGACTGGGGCTACGTCAGCGGCGGCTGGATCGGCGTCGAGGGCATCATATGCGGGCTGAGCGCCATCTACGTGGCGATGGCCGAGGTGATCAACGAGGCCTTCGGTACCACCATTCTCCCGCTGGGAAAACCGCTGGTCGGCTGACAGGGCACATCCCTTCTTTTCCCTGTTTATCCGCGGTGCGTGCCCTGCCATTAGCGGGACCCGGTGGCCATCGTGATATATCGAGACATCGGTAAAAATCCGTGGGCGGCCAGGCGTACCCTGCGTTACTGGTACCGGCTGATTTTGTCCCGGAGCACGTCTTTTTCCATGGCGCCGACGAGCATGTCCTCCATCTCGCCGCCCTTGAAGACCAGCAGGGTGGGAATGCTCATGATGCTGTACCGCCGGGCCAGGTCCTGGTTTTCGTCGACGTTGACCTTTGCGAAGGCGACGCCGTCCATTTCCTCGTCGAGCTCCTCGATTATCGGGCCAATGATTTTGCAGGGCCCGCACCAGGGCGCCCAGAAGTCGACCAGGACGAGGTCGTGCTCGTTCACAAAGTCTTCAAAAGATGAAGCCGTGAGTTCCTCGGGCATAGTTCACCGTGCCCATACCACACAACGCTATAAAAAGTTTTCACCGTCCGCAACGCTTTAAAGCCGGGGGCTGCATACACTGGCCATGAAAATCAAGCCGCGGTGTGTGCCCTGCCTGCTCCAGCGGGTCATCTACGAGGCAGACCTGGTCGGCGCGAGCGAGAGCCGGCAGCAGGAGGTCATCCAGCAGACGGCACGGTGCCTCCTCGACGAATACGGGCCGGAGCGGGCGTCATCCAGCGTTGCGACCGAGGTGCATCGCTTGGCCTATGAGCTGCTGGACAGCGACGATCCCTATGCAGCGTTGAAGCAGCGGAGCAACGAGATGGCCACGCGGCTGCTGCCCACAGCCGAGACATATATCCGGGAGAGCGACGACCCCCTCAAAGCCGCCGTTGTATGCTCAATCGTCGGGAACTCCATCGACTATGGCATCGCGGGCAGCGCCACGTCACCCGAAGAGCTCGAACAACGGTTCGCCGGCGACGTCGAACGGGGACTGCAGCACGACGACATGGATGCGTTGCGCGAGCATCTGCACGGCGACGTGCTCTATTTTACCGACAACTGCGGCGAAATCGTGTTAGACCGGCTGGTCTGCCGGGAGCTCAAGTGCCATCATGACGTCTCGCTGACCCTGGTGGTCAAGGGCGCCCCCATTCTCACCGACGCCACCCTCGAGGATGCAGAAGCGCTGGAGCTCGGCGACGTGGTCGACGACATTGCGACCACGGGCGGCTTCGCCATCGGCGTGGACATGGATGCACTGCCCGCCAGGGTGCGGCGGGCGCTGGATGACGCGTCGCTGGTCATCGCCAAGGGCATGGCCAACTATGAGGCGTTCTCCGAGACAGCCATCCGGCCGATGGCCTATCTGCTCAAGGTGAAATGTAAAAGCATATCTGAGGCGATGGGCATGCCGCTCAATGGCCACGTGGTGAAGCTGTACGGGTAGCTACCAGAAGTCGGCGGGTTCTATCTCGTCGGGCCAGTCCCGCCCGTTTTCCAGGTATTCGGTGATGCGTCGAGCCGCGGCCTTGCCGTCGCCCATGGCCAGGACCACGGTGGCCTCGCCGCGCACGGCGTCGCCGCCGGCGAACACTCCAGGCACGGAGGTTTGCAGCTCTTCGTTGACCTCCACGGTTCCCCAGTCGTTTATCTGCAGCTCGGGTATCTCGTTGAACAAAACCCGGTTGGGCTTCTGGCCGATGGCGAAGATGAGCGCGTCGAGCTGTAAACCAAACTCGCTGTCCTCGATGGGTACGGGGCGCTCCCGGCCGCTGCTGTCCTCGCCCCTGAGCTCGTTCATGACGAGCTTGGCGACGATGAGGTTGCCGTTCTGGTCGCCGATGAGCTCCTGCGGGCTGACCAGGAACATGAACTGGACGCCTTCCTCCTCGGCATGGTGTATCTCTTCCTCGCGGGCGGTCATGTAATCCCGGTTGCGGCGGTACAGGATGTAGACCTCGTCGTAGCCGACCCGCAGGGCGCTCCGGGCGGCGTCCATGGCCACGTTGCCGCCGCCGATGACCCCGAGCCGTCGGCCGGTTTTGACGGGCGTGTCGTACTCGGGAAACCGGTAGGCTTTCATCAGGTTGATGCGGGTCAGGAACTCGTTGGCGCTGTAGACGCCCTTGAGGTTGACGCCGGGGATGTTGAGGAAGCGGGGGGTGCCGGCGCCGGAGCCGATGAAGACGGCGTCGTGTTCGTTCATGACTTTGTCGAAGGGGATTGATTTGCCGACGATGGTGTTGGTGTCGAATGCCACGCCCAGCATTTTTTTGAGGTAGTCGACCTCGTAGCGGACGGTGTCCTTGGGCAGCCGGAACTCGGGGATGCCGTAGACGAGGACGCCGCCCTCCTTGTGGAGCGCCTCCATCACGCTGACCTGGTAGCCTGCTTTTACCAAATCGAAGGCGCAGGATATCCCGGAGGGGCCGGAGCCCACGATGGCTATTTTTTTGTCTTTTTCCTCTTTTATCTCGGTTTCGCCGATGATGCCGTGGTCCCGTGCATAATCAGCGACGAACCGCTCGAGCTTGCCGATGTTGATGGTGTCGCCGAGCTTGCCCATCATGCAGTTGACCTCGCACTGTTCCTCCTGCGGGCAGACCCGGCCGGTGATGCCGGGAAGCGAGTTGGTTTCCTTGATGACCTCGAGGGAGCCCTTGATGTCGCGCTCGAGCAGCTTTTCGATGAATGCGGGGATGTTCACGTCGACGGGGCAGCCCTTCCGGCATGGTGCCTTGGTTTCGGGGCACTGCAGACATCGGGATGCCTCCTCGACGGCCATCTCCAGGGTGTAGCCCAGGTTGACCTCCTTGAAGTTGTGTATCCGGGCCCGGGGGTCCTGCTCGGGGACGTTCACCCGGTTTTTGTTGATGTCCTTGTTCATCTTACGATGCCTCCTGCTGCTCCCGGTATCGCTCCAGGGCCTCCCGTTCCTCCTCGTTGTATTCGTCCAGCCGGCTGAGCAGCTCGTCGAAGTCCACGTCGTGCGCGTCGAAGTCGGGGCCGTCCACGCAGGCGAACTGCACCCCGTCGCAGGTGCAGACGCGGCAGGCGCCGCACATGCCGGTGCCGTCCACCATGATCGGGTTGAGGCTGGCCTCGGTCTTGATGTCGTGCTCGCGGGTGATGTCGGCCACGAGCTTCATCATGATGACCGGGCCGACGGTGAACACGAAGTCGATGTCCCGGCCGTTTTCGATTTCCTCCTGCAGGATGGTGGTGGTGAACCCCTTGCGCTTGTAGCTGCCGTCGTCGGTGGTGACGATGAGCTCGTCGCAGGCCTCCGCCAGGTCGTCTTCCAGGATGACCATGTCCTTGTTCCGGTAGCCGGCGATGCAGACGACGTGGTTGTCTTTTTCCTGCATGGCCTCGGCGACGGCGTACGCTATCGGGGTGCCTACGCCGCCGCTGACCACGACCACGGTGCCGTAGTCGTCGAGCCGGGTGGGCGTTCCCAGCGGCCCGACGAGGTCCATGAGCCCGTCGCCCGGCTGCTGCCGGCCGAGCTCGATGGTGGTCTTGCCGACCTCCTGGAAGACCAGCTGGATGGTTCCCCTGTCGGCGTCTTTTTTGAAAATGGTGAGGGGGATGCGCTCCCCTTTTTCGTGGATGCGGAGCACGACGAACTGGCCGGCCTCTGCGTAGCGGGCAATCCGGGGTGCCACGATTTCCATCCACCGTATCTTCGGTGCAAGCTGCTCGACGGCATGAATTTCGAACATATCCGGAGGTGGAAACGCCTATGCACTGTTAAAGTTTACGTTGTGCTACAGCGCGCTGTTACATCCTGGAAAAACAAAAACGTGATGGAGCAGGGCGCTCCACCGGAAAACGGGGAAAAGCGTTTTTGGGAAACAGAGCAGCCAGCGATGTCGCTATCGGCGCTTCCGCTTCGAAAAACAGTCCCGGCAGTAGACGGGCCGTCCCTGTGTGGGTTTAAATGGCACTTCCGTTTCCTTGCCGCAGTCCGCACAGGTTGCCTTGTGCATCTCCCGCGGGCCCCGGTTACGGGAGCCACCATGTCTTCCTTCTCTGTTCATGGTTGTGTTGGGCTCCATGCATGCGTCTCCACGCGCATGGAGAAGCCGATATGCCGTGGCTGCTATTTATAGTTTTACCGCTTTGTTATCCGCTGGCGGGCCAGTCGCCGGATGCCAGCCATTCGTTTATCGACGCTGCTGCGGTGCGTCCGTCGCCCATCGCCAGGATGACGGTTGCGCCGCCCCGTACGATGTCGCCGCCGGCGAACACCCCTGGCCTGGTTGTCCGGAGCTTGTCGTCCACCTGGATGTAGCCCCGGCTGGTTGTTTCCAGCCCCGGCGTGGTCTCCGTAAGCAATGGATTGGCTCCGGTGCCGATGGCAACGACGACGACGTCCACGTCGAGCGTGAACTCGCTGTCCTCGATGGGTATGGGACGTGGCCGTCCGCTCTTGTCGGGTTCCCCGAGCTCCATCTGGATGCATTCCACCTGGCTGACCCATCCGTCCTCGTCGCCGATGTATCGGACGGGGTTGTTCAACAGCCGGAAGTCGACGCCTTCCTCCTCCGCATGCTTGATTTCCTCGTCACGGGCGGGCATCTGATCCCGGCTCCGCCGGTATATCAGGTAGGCGTTTGAGGCGCCGAGGCGCAGGGCGCTCCGCACGGCGTCCATGGCCACGTTGCCGCCGCCGACCACGGCGACATTGCGCCCACGGACGATGGGCGTATCCGTTTCGGGGAACCGGTAGGCCTGCATCAGGTTGTTCCGGGTGAGATATTCGTTGGCGCTGTACACCCCGTTGAGGTTTTCACCGTCGATGCGCATGAACCACGGCAGCCCGGCGCCGATGCCCAGGTAGACCGCATCGTAGCCTTTTTCCTTGAGGAGCTCGTCGACGGTGTAGATGCGGCCGATGGCATGGTTGGTGTGGATGGAAACACCCATGTCCTTGAGCCGGTTGATCTCGTAGGAAATGATCTCGTTGGGCAGCCGGAACTCGGGGATGCCGTACACCAGGACGCCGCCCGGCTTGTGCAATGCTTCGAAAATGTGGACCTCGTGCCCGGCACGTGCCGCATCTGCCGCGGCGCTCAGTCCGCCCGGCCCTGAGCCAACGATGGCCACCTTGTATCCCGAGGGCGATGCGATGTCGAAGCAGCAGGTCTGCTCGCTTCGCCGTTCGTAGTCGGCGACGAACCGTTCCAGGTAGCCGATGCCCACGGGCCCCTGGCCGGCTTTGGCCTGCGTGCAGGGCCCCTCGCACTGTATCTCCTGGGGGCACACCCGGCCGGTGACCGCCGGTAACGCGTTGTCTTCCATAACGACCCGGGCGGCCTGCATGAAGTCGCCGTTGGCCACCGCCTCAAGGAATTCTGGTACTTTGACGTGGACGGGGCAGCCGCCGACGCAGGGAGCGGTCGGGCAGCCCAGGCATCGTTCTGCTTCGGCCATGGCGGTCTCCTCGTCGTACCCGAGATTGACCTCGCTGAAGTTGAGCACCCGGGCCATGGGCGGCTGCTCCCGCATGCCGTGGCGCTGGCTCTGCATCCGCCGCTTGCGCTCATCCGCCGGGAGCTTTTCTCCCTGGTAGCGGTACTCAGTCATCTCGCTCACCTCGCAGGCGGCAGGTATGCCTATACGCTTCGCGCTCGTAGGGCTCGTATTGTGTCTTGCGGTGGAAGAGCTCCTCCCAGTCCACCTGGCTGCCGGGGAACTCGGGGCCGTCGACGCAGGCGAACCGTGTTTCGCCGCCGACCGTCACGCGGCAGACGCCGCACATGCCCGTGGCGTCCACCATCAGCGGGTTGAGGTAGACATACGAGGGGATGCCGTGCTCCTGCGCAGCGCGCGAGGATATCATCATCATGAACGTGCAGCCCATGAAATAGCACTGGTCGATTGTTTCGCCCTGCTCCACCAGATGGGTGAGCACGTCTTTGACCTTGCCGCGGGAGCCACGGCTGCCGTCGCTGGTCGCCCGATAAAACATGTCGCTGTGCGCTTCAAGCTTTTCCTGGTTGTACAGCAGGAAGTCGCTCCGGGCTTCGATGGCCGTGACGACCTGGTTGCCCGCCTGCTTCATCGCCTCCAGGATGGGAATGATGGCGCCCACGCCGTAGCAGCCGCCGCCGACGAACACGGTACCGTATTTTTTGATGGTCGCCGGCCTGCCCAGCGGCGCCATGAAGTCAATGACGTCGCCCGCCTGCCGCTGCGCCAGCTTCATGGTGGAGACGCCGGCTTCCAGGAAATAGATGCTCACCGTTCCCCCCTCGGGGTCCCAGCCGGCCAGGCTCATCGGGATGCGCTCCCCCAGCTCGTCCGGTATCACGACGGCGAACTGCCCCGGCTGGGCCTTGGCGGCCACGTCGGGGGCGTCGATGACCAGCTCGTGGACGTTGGGCGCCACGTCGCGCAGTGCTACTATCTCATGCATCGTCATCCCTCCATTTTTTTATCAGGAGGGCAAAGTCGGGCACCATGCCGCCGATGTCGTGGCCCCGGTACTGTAGCGAGCCGCCGGGCCCCGGTCTGTCGCCCGTTCCGGCCTGACTCCCCCCGGGTTCCATGTCCTGCTCCAGCCGGGTGGCAATGTGCTCCCGGGCGTCCTCGCCCACCGCGTCCACGCTGTCATAGTCAAAGCCGTCGAGGTTCAGGGCGTCGGCGAGCCCGGCCAGGATGGCCCAGTCACGCCGGGACTGCCCCGCCATGGTGGTGCACGGCCGCAGCTCACGCCGGCTGCCGTCCAGGGTGAGCATGCTGCCTGCCTCCTCGGTGAACGACGCGGCGGGCAGCACCACGTCCGCCCGGTCCAGCAGCTCCGATGTATAGACATCCTGCACGATGACGGTTTCCACCCCGGCGGGAATACCGGGGAGCGGCTGCGTGAGATAGAGCGCCTTCAGCCCCGACATGTCCCGCACCGGGTCACGGCCGTCTTTTCCGGGCAGGCAGCCCGCCATGAGCAGCCCCTGGACGTTGCCGCCGTCCCCTCCGGGCAATACCGCGCCGTCACGCACGGAGGCGATGTCGGCGAGACATGCCACCGTCGATGCACCGTCATCGTCCATGACACCCGGGCCGTACACGATGACCGGACTGCCGTCCCGTAGACATGCCGCGACGGCTGCCGCATCTGCATCGCCGTTTTTCTCGCCGGCGAGCTCCGCCCGCACAGCGGTAAAGAAATCAAGATATGACTCGGTTGCTACATGACGATCGGCCCAGCGCGGGACGCCGCCATCGCCGCTGTCCACGACGAGCACCCCGGCGCCGTTTTTCTTCGCCTCGTACATGGACACGGCCATCGCCGGCGTCGTAACCCGTACATCGAGGCCGACGAGCAGCACCACGTCCGCCGAGGATACATCCTCCACCATGCCGGCTGCCCCGCCGGCCTGCAGCCCGGCAGCGGCGGATAACGCCATGCGCGAGGCGACGCCGACGTTGTCGCAGCCCATGGCCCGGGCCAGTTTTTGCAGCATATATGCGGCTTCGGTTGTCATCGCCGGCGAGACGACGAACCCGATCTCATGCGGCTCATACTCCCTGAGCAGACCGGCCGTTGCATCCAAGGCGTCCTCCCAGGAGGCCGCCCGGAGCACGTCGTCCCGCACCATCGGCCGCGTCAGCCGTTCATGGTGCTGCATCAGGGCCGGCAGGGTGAAGCGCCCCTTGACGCAGAGCTGCGACGTCCCCATCCGCTCGGCGGCGTGGACGTTCACGATCCGGTCCCGCGTCACCGCCACCTCTACCTGGCAGCCGAGAGGGCAGAGCATGCAGGTCGTGACCACCGCTCGCCCGGGCGTACCGCCCCATTTCATCCGCCGCTCGGACAGCGCCCCCGTCGGGCAGACGTCGATGCAGGCGCCGCAGAAGATGCAGCCGCTGTCCAGCAGCGGCGCCTGGAAGGCTGTACCGATGGTTGTCTCGTGGCCGCGGTTGACGAAGTCGACGGCATGGATGCCGCGTATCTCGTCGCACACCCGGACGCAGCGGCCGCACAGGATGCACAGGTTGTAGTCCCGCTCGATGAACGGGTCATCCCGCCTGACCTCCCGCTCCCGATACTCGATGGGCAGCCGGATGTCCTCGATGCCCAGGTAGGCGGCGATGTCGTACAGGTCGCAGGCATCCTTCTGTGGGCAGAACCGGCAGCCCGTCGTCCGGCCGGCCTTGGACGGCGCCCGGTGGTACTCGAAGCACAGCTCCCGGTCGGCGCAGACGATGCAGCCGCTGGGATGCTCCGACAGCATGAGCTCCAGGATGTTGCGGCGCAATCGGTTCAGCTCCTCGATGTCCGACTGGATGACCATGCCGTCCCGGACCGGCGTGGAGCAGGCCGGCACGTAGCTGCCCATGCCCTCCACCTTGACCAGGCACATCCGGCAGCCGCCAAAGGCCGGCAGGTCGGGATGGTTGCAGAGCGTGGGAATAAAAATATCTGCCTGCTCCGCCGCGTCAAGGATGGTGTCGCCCTCGCCGGCTTCCACGGGCTGCCCGTCGATGGTCAGGCTGACCATGCTAGGCACCTCCACCGGGCGGATTGGTCTTTTTCTGCACGGCGCCGGTGGGGCAGACCTTGTAGCACATGCCGCACTTGATACATTTGCTGGCATCTATCCCGTGGGGCTGCTTCGCCTCGCCTTCGATGGCGTCAGCGGAGCAGTGGCTGGCGCATTTCCCGCAGCCGATGCAGGCTTCCTCGTCAATCTCGTACCATATCAGGTCCTTGCACACCCGGGCCGGGCAGCGCCTGTCCCTGATGTGAGCCACGTATTCCTCCCGGAAGTAGCGGAGCGTCGTCAGGACGGGGTTGGGCGCGGTCTGCCCCAGGCCGCAAAGGGACCCGTTTTTGACGGTGATGGCCAGCTCTTCCAGCAGGTTGATGTCGCTCATCTCCCCTCGCCCGGCCTTGATTTTGGCGAGCAGGTCCATCATTTTTTTGGTGCCGATGCGGCAGGTCGGGCATTTGCCGCACGACTCGTACTGGGTGAAGCTCAGGAAGAAATGGGCGACGTCCACCATGCAGGTGTCGTCGTCCATGACCACCATGCCGCCCGACCCCATGATGGAGCCCACCCGGGCCAGGGTTTCATAGTCGATGGGCAGGTCGACGTAGTTCGCCGGCACGTAGACGTCCTGCACCAATGATTCGTAGTCAAACGTCAGGTCAGCCAGATGCGCGGGAATGCAGCCGCCGGATGGGCCACCGGTCTGCACCGCCTTGAGCTCCCTGTCGCCAGGTACGCCGCCGCCGATGTCGTAGATGATGGTGCGGAGCGGCGTGCCCATGGGCACCTCGACCAGCCCGCTGTTGGCGGTCTTACCCGTCAATGCGAAGACGGCGGTGCCCGGCGACCGCTCCGAACCGATAGATGAAAACCAGTCAGCCCCGTTGACCAGGATGGCCGGCACCGTGGCCAGCGTCTTGACGTTGTTGATGGTCGTCGGCTTGCCGTGGACGCCCTGCTGCGCGGGATACGGCGGCCGGGGGCGCGGCATCCCTCGCTTTCCCTCGATGGAGGCCATCAGCGCGGTTTCCTCGCCGCAGACGAACGCGCCGGCGCCCTTCTTTATCTCGATGTCAAAGGAAAAACCGGAGCCGTTGATGTCGTCGCCCAGCCAGCCGTGCTCCCGGGCCTGGTCGCGGGCGATGGTGAAGCGATGGATGGCCAGGGGGTACTCCTCCCGGGCGTAGATGTAGCCGTGCCGGGCGCCGATGGCGTAGGCGGCGATGGCCAGCCCCTCGATGACGCTGTGCGGGTCCGCCTCCAGGATACTGCGGTCCATGAACGCACCGGGGTCGCCCTCGTCGGCGTTGCATATCATGTACTTCGGCGTGCCGTCGGCGTCGCGGCAGAAGCGCCATTTCCTCCCTGTGGGAAACCCGGCGCCCCCCCGCCCCCGCAATCCCGACGCCTCGATTTCCTGGATGACCTCGTCCGGGGTCATGTCCAGCGCCTTCCGCAGCCCCTCGTAGCCGCCCGCCTGGAGGTAGTCGTCGATGTCCTCGGGGTCTATCTGCCCGCAGTTGCGGAGGATGACCCGGTGCTGGTTGCCGTAGAAGGGAATATCATGATAACGGGGGACGGGCTCGCTGTCCTCGGTTTCCCGGTAAAAAAGCCGTTCGACGGGCGTGTCCCGCTCCAGATGAGAGGTGACGATGTCGTCCACGTCGTCCACGCCGACCTCGCAGTACAGGGTGTCCTCCGGCTCGACGACCACGATGGGGCCGCGCTGGCAGAACCCGTGGCAGCCTGTTTTTTTGACCGTGACGTCCAGGTCACGCTGTGCGACCTCCCGCTCGAAGGCCTCGTATATCTCTGGGGCGTGCGACGAGCTGCAGCCGGTGCCCGTGCAGACCAGGACCACTCGCGCTGCCATGCTATTCCTCCTCCAGCCCGCGGAGCAGGCCGAGCAGCCTGGCCGGGGTCATCCGGCCGTGTACGTCGCCGTCGATGGTGACCACGGGGGAGAGCGCGCAGCAGCCGAGGCAGGCCACCCGGTCGAGGGAAAACATGCCGTTTTCGGAGGTCTCCCCGGGTGCGATATCCAGCTCGTTTTTGACGACGTCCAGCAGCTCGTCGGATGCCTTGACGTGGCAGGCGGTGCCCATGCAGACGGCGATGTGATGCTTGCCGGGTGGATGGAACTTGAACTGGGTGTAGAACGTTGCGACGCCGTAGACCTCGTTTGGCGACATGCCGAGATAGCGGGCGATGGCGTCGATGTCTTCCTCCGACAGATATTTTTTTTCCTGCTGGAGCCGCTGCAGGATGGCGACGACGTGCTCCGGTTTTTTTTCAAACGCTGACAGCACCTGTCCGGTGGTGGTTCCTCCCATCATTGGTAGCCCTCTCTTGGATGAGAAGGATGTGCTATGCCTTCTCATGCCATATGTGTAAGCAGAAAGCTTACTTAATGTTTGTGAAATGCCCGCGTGCAGAGGCGCCAGCAAAAAACCTTTATAAAAGAAGGCCCATTTACTTTCCCTATATGAAACATAGATGGCTCAGCCCTCTTACCGTTCTCATTGTCGCCGCCGTTTTACTGGTGCCCAGTATCATGGTGGCGGAGGGCGCCCAGAATTTCTATCTGCACGACGAAACAGCGCCGCAGGGCGACGCGCTGCTGATGGACACCCGGCAGCCGACCAAGCTGTCGGATTCGCAGCGCGACCTCAACGCCGGCCCGGTCAGCTGGTACACTACCCCGTTTTCGTCGAGCACGCAGCTGTTCGGCGACGTGCAGATTTATACCCACCTCGAGGCATATTTCCTGTACGCCGACGTCCTGCCGTTCCAGGTCCGGGTGGTCCGGGCATTTCTCCTTGACGTCAGCCCGTCCGGTGCCGAGGACGAGATTGACTCCACGGCCGCCACCCCCATCTTTTTCGGCCCCAACGAAACGGTGAAGCGAAAGACCTTCAACATCAACAACGTCGACTACACGATTCCCGTCAATCATTCCCTGGGTATCCGCATCGAAAAAAGCGTGGACCCGCTGTCGTTTTTCCCCCTGAGCCTCCTCGGCAGGTTTTTTTCCACCAACGTCCTGTTTGACTCCACGTCGCACAAGTCCTCGGTAACGGTCCCGTTCAACGTGACGGAGACCGGTCTCACCATGACGGCGTACCCGCAACGGCAGTCCGCCAAGCCGGGCCAGAATGCAACCGCCTCGCTGGAGATAGAAAACCAAGGGGATGCCGCGGAAACGGTGGCCATGAGCTACGCCGTCGTCGACGGCGACCCGGCCGGCTGGTCCGTCGAGATAGACCCGCAGACCGTCGACGTCCCCGCCAAGTTTTACGCCTACCCGGAGATCACGGTCATGCCGCCCCCGGATGCCCCGGTGGGCTCCTCGCTCAACATCTCCATCACCGCGCAGGGCGCCACGGCCACGGCCTCCACCTGGGTGAACACCACGGTAGCGGAGCAGAGCTACGGCGTATCCGTCCAGGGGCCCGGCAGCAAGGAAGGCCGGCCCGGCGGCAACGTCACCTACCAGTTCACCGTGACCAACACCGGCGACATCGCGGACACCTACCTGCTCTCCGCGACATCGGCCGGCACCTGGGAGGCATCGCTCGCCCAGCCATCCATCTCGCTGCCCTCCGGCGGCAGCGACACCGTGGACGCCACCGTCTCCATCCCCATGGACGCGGCAAACAACAGCCAGCAGACCCTCACGTTTACTGCCACGTCGCAGAACGATTCCACCAAGCAGGACAGCGCGTCGGTCACCACGACCGCCGTCATGCAGGGCGGCGGCGACAAGGATGAAACACTGCTGGAGCGGATTCCGGCGGCGGTGCTGTTCGCCCTGTTCCTGGGCGGCGTCATCGCCCTGCTTGCCATCGCCGTGTTCCTGACCGCCTACGCCCGGCAGTACGTCACGCTGGAATGCGACGAGCAGATGAAAGAGGTCGCCCCCGGCTTTGCCGCCAACTACGAGATAACCGTCTCGAACCCGCTGGAGAAAACGGCGGGAGACACGAAAACCCTGACCTACACGGCGGCCGTCAGCAGCGACATCCCGGACGACTGGAACGTCACGCTGGACAAGGAAACCTTTACTCTCGACGCCGGCGAAGACACCGTGGTATCCATGGAGGTGCAGACCGCTGCCGATGCATCCCTCGACGAATGGGCCTCGATAGACCTCGCGGTCCGCCCCAAAAAACGCCGGGGAAAAACCGCCACGCTGAACGTGACAACCCTGCTCCGCACGCCCCGCATCCGGCTGACGGTGGAAGACGTCCGCCATGAACCCGAAACATTTTCGGAGGGCGAAAAGGTTACCGCCGTTATCACCGTTGCGAACAACGGCGAGGCAGATGCTGACGACGTCACCGTCATCCTCCAGGTCAACGGCACGGAGAAAAACAGGATAGAAGGCCTGGACGTGCCCCGCAACCGGAAGGTCGTGGTTCGCATGCCCTGGGTCGCCGACTATGGAGAAAACCAGATAGACGTGTCAGTGCTGCCCACGCGGTAACATTCGGCACGCCCGGCAGCACACCCGGTGGCTTATTCAAACGTGTACTCAACGACGATATTGCCTTTTTCGTCGACCAGCCGGCGCCGGAACCCCTTCCGGTACATGGCAAGACGCATGCCAAACGTCCCGATATGCCGCCAGTCGTCCTGTCCACATGTACTGCTCTCTACCATACTATGTGCCCGGTCACAGTATTGCCAGAGGATATTTAACATTTCAGTGGAAGCAAAGGTTACAGCCGTTTGAGCCCCCGCCACCAGGCATCCGGCGCGGCCTCCAGCAGCCCGTCAAACAGGCGGCGGGCTGAGCCGGTGGACAGCCGGGGTTCGATGGCCTCCAGCCAGCGCTCCGCACCTTGATACCCCGTGGCCATGTACTCCCGGGCGGATGCCGCCATCTCCAGCAGGTCGGCATCCCGGGCGATGACACCGGCCGGGTCGCCGCCTGCTTCAAAGCGCTGCCAGAGCGCCAGGATGCGTTTGCCGGTGCCGCCGATGCGGCTGCACTGCTCCGCCACCGCGGTTTTTTCATCCGCGTCGACGTACCGGTTGGCCACCTTGTGGACGTCGCCGATGCGGCATTCCCCCATGTCGTGGAACACGAGCATGGCCGCCACCTCACACGGCTGCCCGTAGTCCTCCATGCAGGCGAACAGGTATCCTATCTGGGCCGCCCGCAGCGAATGCGCGGCGACGCTCTCCGGCCGGTCGACGCCGGCCAGCCGCCATCCCTCACGGCGAACGCGGCGGAGCATGCCCAGCTCGTAGATGAAATCGCTGCTGTCCTCCATGCTCCCAGATGTCCAGCTGGATAATAACGTTTCCGTCGAATCAGCATCGATGCGGAGATGACCGCGTACCGCACGCCTATACAGGCAGGCCGGTCTTCCCGCTATCTTCGGCCACGAAGTTTTTTCGTAGGCACGCCGCCATGGATGCCGGACGTGCCGCTAGACGTGTCCTTCTTTTTTGTCCCAGCAGCTCTCGCAGTAGAGCTCGCCGCACAATGGGCACTCGTAGACCATGCCGCTGTAGCCAGGGCTGAGCATGTTTTTGCCGCAGCCGGCGCACGACGCCTGCTCGCTGTATTTGTCCTGGCAGCCGCCGCAGACCAGCACCTCGGGCGTCAGCATGCTGCGCACTTTTTCCTTTTTTATTTCGTCCCCGGGCATGTGTTTCAGCCTCAATGATAATTCAATAGGATATATTTAATGTTTGTAACCCGGCGTGTGCCGTCCGGCTGAACAACCTTTATATTTGAGCCGTGCCTTGCTATGCAGGATATGATGCGAAGTCGTCCTGTCGTTGGCGTGATTGTTGCAGCCGTCATGGTATCCCTGGCGTTTTCATCGGCAGCGGCCGCGGGGGCGACTGCTCAAACCGCTGCACGTGGAGCGGCTGCCGGTCTGCGGGCCGGCGACATCTTTTTCTGCGAGTGGAGCTATTATGATACGGATCCGGGCTGGGACCACGTGGCATTGTACATCGGCAACGGCTCCATCGTGGAGGCCACGCCCGCCGGCCGCGGCGTCGTCCGTATCGTCAACGTGAGCTATCTTGCTCCCTACGCGGAGGCCATTCGGTACGGCCGCGTTGTCTCTGCAAATGCATCGGAGCGTGAGGCTGCCGTGGCCTTCGCTCTTTCGCAGCTCGGCAAGCCATACCAGTATCTCAACTTCCTGCGGCCGATGATCAACCGGTCGAAAGACCCCGCCGGCGATGCGACGGCCTGGTACTGCACGGAGCTCGTCTGGGCCGCCTATCATCATCAGGGCATCGACCTCGACCTGCGCGGCACGCCCCGGGGCCCGGTCATGCCGTCGGAGATATGCTGGGATGACGACGTCGAGATGTACGAGGGCCATCTGCTCAACGCGTGGCATCCCGGCATGTACGCCCGCTGGATGCTCTACCAGCTGCTCCATCTCCCCATCTTTCTGGCTTACGCGTTCCCCGGACGGTAGCAGCACCGTCGGTTTGAGGCAGGCGGCAGGGGAATAACTTTTTATGAGACAGGCGAATACGTGCATACACGCTTTGAGGTGAAAAAAGATGACTCCTGACGTGACCAGGCTGGCAGCATATGAATACGAGGTGTCCGCGGTGGACCGGGGGTATACCAATCAAACCCTGTATGTCGACATCGGCAGCAACGAAATAAAGGCGAAGGAGGTCACCGAGGATATGAAGGAATTGTTCGTCGGCGGTCGGGGCTTCGACCTGTGGCTGCTGTGGCATGCCTTTCCCCTTGATACAGCAATCGCGTGGGACGACCCCCGCAACGCGCTGTGTATCTCGTCCGGTCCGTTGGGCGGCACCACGAACTTTCCGGGCAGCGGCAAGAGCATCGTGACCTGTATCTCCCCGCTGACGGGTATCCCGATTGACAGCAACGTCGGCGGCTACTTTGGCCCCTATCTCAAGTTTTCGGGCTGGGATG
>CAZQNC010000017.1:0-19793 GCA_964594625.1 uncultured Thermoplasmatales archaeon
CTCAAGGAGCTGATGGACGACGGGCGCCTGGCCCAGGTCGTCAACGACGTCTACGACCGAGACATCGACCCCGGCGACGTCGACGCCTTCATGGACAGCGTCAGGGACGACTGGAACGAGTAAGGTCACATTTTTAAATATCTGGCCGTTATGCCCGTATGATTGTCGAACACCAGCAGGATGTCGATGTGCAGCAGGTGGAGATGGAAGGAGCAAAAGACGTGACCATCCAGTGGCTCATCGACGAAAAACGCGGCGCTCCCACTTTTGCCATGCGCCGCTTCGTCGTCGGCCCCGATGGCCATACGCCATTGCATGAACATGCATGGGAACACGAGGTCTACGTGCTCGACGGCGAGGGCGCGCTCGTCGACGAGAACGGCAACGAGCATACGCTGGAGCCGCATCGCTTCGGCTACGTGCCCGCCGGGGAAATCCATCAATTCAAAAACATGGGAAGCGACGACTTCGTGTTCCTCTGCATGATACCATTGCAATGACCTTCGAAACCTTTGTTGTCTCCCGGGAAACGGTCAGCAACCCGCTGCTCCCCTCGCTCATCAAGGCCGGGAAAACGGTGGCGGAACGTGGCTGCACGGACGGAGTGGTCAGCGCCCGGTATGGCAACCGCATCGTGCTGTCCACGGGCCCGCTGGCGCATCTCGCTATGGAGGACTTCGTTGAGCTGGCGGATTTCGATCCGGGGCGCAACGTGGCCATGGTCATCGGCGTCGAGCATCCGCCCGCGTCGGTGCCGCTTCACTGGCTGCTGTACCATCGCGATGATATCGGCGGCGTGGTGCAGCTCCACCGCTCGTTCGATGATGCGCCGTCGGCTGACTGCGACCCCTATGGAGCTATCGACGAGGTCATGGAGGCCCTCCGGCTGCTCAAAAACAACAATGTTATCAATCTCGGCGGCGATGACTGTATCGCGGTCGGCGGCGATGTCGAGGCCGCGGTGGAGGAGACATCATGCGTGTAGAAGGCAAGGACATGCGCTCCCTGTGGTGGGAGAACGACCGGCTCATGCTTATCGACCAGCGGCGGCTGCCGTTTATGCTCAGGTTTTACGAGGCTGACAGCGTCGACGACGTGGCCGCGGCGATCAAAAAAATGGTGGTCAGGGGTGCCCCGGCCATCGGGTGCGCCGCATGCTACGGCATGGCGCTCGGCGAGGATGGCAAAAAGGCGGCGCGCAAGCTCCGACGGACGAGGCCGACGGCCCACGACCTGTTTTACGCCATCGACTACATGCTCGAGCATGACTGCAAGCTGGAGGCGGCGCATGCCTACGTTGAGGACGTTGTCGACCGGTGCAGGCGTATCGGCGAGATCGGCGCCGTGCTGATAGAGCCGGGCAGCCGGATTATGACGCACTGCAATGCCGGGGCGCTGGCCACGGTTGACTGGGGAACGGCGCTGGCCCCGTTGCGGGTTGCGAAGGACCGCGGCATCTTTGTCTGGGTGGACGAGACCAGGCCCCGCTGCCAGGGATTGCTGACCGCGTGGGAGCTGGAGCAGGAGGGCGTCGAGCATGCCTACATCGCTGACAACGCCGCCGGGCATTACATGCAGCACGGCGAGGTGGACATGGTCATCGTGGGCGCCGACCGCGTCGCCGCCAATTTCGACGTGGCCAACAAGATCGGGACCTATGAGAAGGCCGTCCTGGCGCATGAGAACAACGTGCCGTTTTATGTCGCGGTGCCGCAGAACACCTTTGACGGGGACGTGGAGAGCGGCGCCGACATCGAGATAGAGGAACGCGACCCGGTGGAGGTCACCAAGATGCACGACTACAAGCCCCGGCGGGTACGCAATCCCGCCTTCGACGTGACGCCGGCCCGCTACATCACGGGTATCATCACCGAGGACGGCGTCATCCGGCCCTGACTGTTAAAAGTTATATAGGGAAATGGTATTGCCAGACTGATATAGCCCTGTGGTGTAGCGGCCAATCATATCGGGCTTTGGACCCGGTGACGGCAGTTCGAATCTGCCCAGGGCTATGCTGGATGCTCCCGTGGTGTAGTCCGGCCAATCATCTCGGCCTTTCGAGAACCCTCGAGCCCCTTTAGAAAAGGTGCTTCACACCCAAAAAAGGGGTTCAAAGAAAGCCGATCACCCGGGTTCAAATCCCGGCGGGAGCACTTATCTCTATTTCAATACCGTCAACCTGGGGCGTGGAAGGAAATGCTACGCTGCCGCATAAATTAAATAATTATTTGCATATCGAGATCATGTTCCCGGAGTGTGCCGTTGCCTTCACTGTTCTGCTTGCGTTGTGGAGGTATCGGCCGTGATCACCGTCAGCTGCAGCAACTGCGGCCGGGAGCTCTTCCGCTACCAGAAGCATGGGAAGGGCAGGCTGCGTCACTGCTGGAAGAAGCGCATCAGCCGGGATGACAGCATCCACGACGGCGACCGCTACCTGTGTCCCTGCGGCGCCGTCATCGGCCGCGATGCGGGCAGGAAAATCAACCTTAACAGGGGCAACATGAAAACGTCGGGGACGGCGCTGCGGTGACCTTATGTCGTTCGTTACACACCACGACGAAGCCATTACGGGAGGGCAGACAGGGAAATCGCACGGGGTGGATAACGATTTTATAGCAGGATGGTGATGCTCGCTATATGAAAACATTTTATCTGTGCATCATTGCGGCCGCGGTCATCGGGATGGCACCGCTGAGCGGCGTGCCGCTACATGAACGCATGTCATCTCCGGCGGCGGATGTATTCGCTGTGGGCGACGGCGACCTTGACCCGCTGAGCGATGTCGAGGTGACCGTCGACATCCAAAAAATTCGGTCGCTGGAGGCAGACGACGTGCAGCCGGAGACCATCGACGGGATAGACCCGTTGGGCAAGCCTGACTTCTATGTGAAGGTCTTCATCAACGGGGAGGAGTATGTCAGCCCGGTCTGGCGGAACCAGAAATATGTCTACGAGGAATGGTCTGCAACGGCGGATGTGCCCGACGACGAGGAATATGTCGACGTGGTCATCGAGCTCTGGGATAAAAATCCCGGCCTGGACCGATTGTGCGACCTGAGCACCAATGATGCGATGTATCCCTACAGTTACACCGCCAATCTGACGTACAGCATAAAGACGGGTCACTGGTGCGGAGACGACTACGTCCCCTATGAGGAATACTGGTGCGGTCCCGACCGGAGCGGCTACGGGCGGCTGAACGGCTGCGACGACAACAGCCAGTATCACCATGACCGGGACTGCGAGCTCTGGTTCGACATCCGGCAGAGCGACCCAGACGGGGACGGCATCCCCTACTGGACGGAGGTCAACGTGTATGGTACCAACCCCGCGGTGGACAATACGGGCGAGGATGCCGACGGCGACGGCGTGCCCATCGAATGGGAGCACACATGGGGCCATGCCCTGGTGGTGAACTGGTGGCGGGACACCATCTACCCTGTCTGGTATTACGACCCCTTCACCTGGGAGGACCACTCCGAGCTGGACCCGGACAGCGACGGTCTCACCAATATCGAGGAGTATCTGACCGCGCAGTGGGGCTCCGACCCGTTCCGGGAGGACCTGTTCATCGAGCTGGACCAGATGGAGGCCGGCAACAACGGGGAACCGGCCAGCATGCTTCCCGAAGGAGCGAAGGAACGGCTGCAGACCGCCTACGACAAGCACAACATCGTCTACCATCTGGATGACGGCTGCATGGACGGCGGCGAGATGATACCTTTCGATGAGGAAACCGGCGTGGAGGAACTCCGGGAGGACTACTATCAGGACTATTTCCTGCACGGCGACAAGGAAAACTGGCGGCAGGGCGTCTTCCACTACGGCCTGGTGATATGGGACGGTGGCTTCAACGGCTACGGGATACGGCGGGATATGTGGCAGATATCCGCCAGATATGTCGAACAAAAATGCCGGCAGCTGTTCTTCGTGGACGAGGACATCGTCTACGCCAGCGTGTTCATGCATGAGACCGGGCATTCCCTCAATATCAGGAACCCCGGCGTAGATAATTTTGATGCGATATATCCCTGGCAGCCCGAATACTGGAAATACCGGCCCTACCGAAGCTGCATGAACTACGGGCATACCTACACCCTCGTCGACTACTCCGACGGCTCAAACGGCATGAACGATTTCGACGACTGGGATACCCTGGACCTCACATATTTCAATCTGGGTGGCCACTGGTAGCGAACACAGCAAACAACCACTATCCATCACCGGAAGGCGAATCTGTAATTATACTCGTGGTACACGGTGAAGATGGCATTGTAGTGTACAGGGGACAGAACGGCTTCATAGCCCGTACCGGGAAATCTTCAAGGATACGGAGCCATCGCGCCGGCCACTATATTTAAATCACCTGCCACCTTTAATAGGATATGAACAAGCGGGTTCCGCGCACCGACTCAATGGTTTTCGACCGCGTAGACGGCGCTACGCTGCTCTGTCTTGTCGACGGAGAACATTATCCCCCGGTGACCAGGTGGGCGCTGGACGAGCTGGAGCAGGCGGGCGGCGGCATCGCCGGCCTTGTCTTTGTCGGCGGCACCGAAAAAGTCGACAACGCCACGGAGGAGCTGCAGGATGAAAAGCGGCAGTACGTGGTCTACACGGGCGGCGAAGACTTCGACGAGACATTGGCGGTCCTGGAACAGGCGCTTGATGAGCAGCAGCCGGATATCGTCGTCGATCTCTCTGATGAACCGGTGGTGGGCTACGACGAGCGCTTCCATATCGCCACGAGGGTGCTGCTGCATGACGCCTGCTACGCGGGCGCGGATTTCTGGTTTTCGCCGCCGGAGCGCCGTCGGCTGCTGTCCAAGCCCAGCCTGGCCGTCATCGGCACCGGCAAGCGGGTGGGTAAGACGGCGGTCAGCGTGAGCATCGCCCGATGGCTGGATGCTGCAGGATATGACCCGGTGGTGGTTGCCATGGGCCGCGGCGGCCCCCCGGAGCCGGAGGTCATCCGGCCCGGCGAGCTGGATATCACGCTTGATTTTTTGCTCGACATCGCTGAGGAGGGCGGCCATGCGGCCTCCGACTACTGGGAGGACGCCATCCTGGCGGACGTTCCCACGGTGGGCTGCCGGCGGTGCGGCGGCGGCATGGCGGGCAGCCCGGTGCTGTCCAACGTATCCGAGGGCGCCGCTGTCGCTGATGGGATGCCGCAGCGCTTCGTCGTCATGGAGGGCTCGGGTCCTACGCTGCCGCCCGTGGCTACCGATGCAGCCGTGGTCGTGATTGGGGCCATGCAGCCGTTGCGGTATGTCGCCGGTTTTTTCGGTGAATATCGTCTGCGGCGTGCCGACCTGGCCGTGGTGACCATGTGCGAGGAGCCGATGGCCTCGGAGGCGAAGGTGCAGGCCGTCTACGATGGCGTCCGCGGGCTGCGCCCGGAGATAGATGTCGCGTTGACCGTGTTCCGCCCTGAGCCGCACGGCAGCATCGAGGGACGGCGGGTGTTTCTGGCGACGACGGCCAGCCCGGCGATGCGGGAGACGTTGCGCCGCTACGTGGAGGAGACCTATGCCTGCGATGTGGTGGGCGTGTCGACGAGTCTGTCGAACCGGTCGCGGCTCCGCCGTGACCTGGCCGGGCTGGACGAGACCGACGTATTGCTCACCGAGATCAAGGCGGCATCGATCGACGTGGCGGCTGCCACCGCCCATGCCATGGATTGCGACGTGGTGTTTATGCACAATAAGCCCGTGGTCGTCGGTGGCACCGTTGACAGCCTGGAGGAGGCGGTCCGGGCGGTCTGCGCAAAGGCATGTGAAACAGGGGGGATAGCATGATACGGATACGAAAGGGACGGGAACGGTTTCCGTTTTCCAAGGGCATCCTCGCGAAGTCCATCGCCCGGACGGGGCTGGGGCTGGACGAGGTCTACGAGATCGTGCAGGACATCCAGATGAGGCTGGAACGCCAGGGCCAGAAGGAGGTGGCGACCGCCGAGATAAAACGGATGGTATGCGATGCATTGCTCGACCGTGGCCATCGGGCCGAGGAGCGGCATTACCGGGTAACCCGGCAGATACAGTACCTGGAAAAACCCGTCGTTGTCATGATCGGCGGGGGCACCGGGGTCGGGAAGTCCACGATTGCGGCGGAGCTCTCGCATCGCCTGGGTATCACCCGGTTCATCGGGTCGGATGGCATCCGGGAGATCATGCGGTACATGGTGCCCCATGAATTTATGCCTCTTCTGCACGAGTCATCCTTTGTAGCCGGCAGACGGCTGCAGAACCCGTTCGTGCAGGAAAACATTGTCTACGCGTTCACCCAGCAGGTCAACATGGTTAGCGAGGGCGTCCTCGCGTTTATACGGCGGGGTATCAAAGAGGGATTGCACACGATGCTCAACGGCATCCATCTCGTGCCCGGCTACGTCGACCTCGACGACGAGCGAGACCAGATGTTTTGTTTTCATTACATCCTGCATCTGTCGGATGTCGAGCAGCACATCCAGCATATCTATTCCCGTTCGGAGGGCAGCCGCCGGGACCCCGACCGCTACGTGGACCGGATGAACAACATCCGGGACATCCAGCAGTTCATCACGGACATGGCCAGGCAGCACGACGTCCCGGTCATCGAAAACCGTGATTTCGACCGGACGCTGGCCACGATTATGGACGACGTCATCACCACGCTGGAGGAACACCAATGAACGCTGACGGATGCTATCCCGGCTTCTCGGAGCTCAACAGGCCCATCCGCGAGGTGGTCACCAAGCGGCTCATCGGGGTTATCATCGGCAGCTCGCTGCAGGAGGGCGTCGCCAAGATGGTGGAGTTCACCATCAGTTCACTCGTCGTCACAGATGATGGCCAGCCCGTGGGGCTTATCACCGATGCGGACGTCAAGCGGGCCGTTGCCGACGGCCTCCCGCCGGATACCCCCGTGGACGACGTGATGACCACGGGGCTGATAACGGTTGACATCAGCACCACCATCCGGGAGGCGCTCGAGACCATGTCCCGGCAGAAGATAAAGCACATGCTGGTCACCGAGCAGGACGACATCATCGGCATCCTTACGCTCAGGGACCTGGAGGACATGCAGCGGCAGCGGCTGGAGACCTACATCTCCCGGGAGTAACATGCGCATCTTTCATCTCTCGGACACCCATGTCGGCTCCGCCTCGGATTTCAACAAGGGAACCCTCTACCGTCTCCTCGAAGCCATCGCGGAGTCGGAATCCGACGTGGTCATCCATACCGGCGACGTGACGCAGAGCGGACGGAGAACCGAGTACAAGCGCGCCCGGCAGATGTTGTCAAAGATAGATGCGCCGGTGGTCATCCTGCCCGGCAACCATGACGCCCGCTCCGGAGGGCTACATTTGTTCGAGGAATACATCGGCGACACCAGCGGCGTCCGGGAGATAGGCGACGCGGTCATCATCTACGTCAACAGCGCGTTCGCCGACAGCGACCAGGGACGCGTGGGCATGGTCAAATATGACATGATGCGCTCGGCGCTCAACGAGTACAGCGACCGCCCCGTCAAGATTATCGCGCTTCACCATCACGTGGTACCCATCCCCCGGGCGGGCCGGGAGCGCAACGTGCTGTACAACGCCGGGGACATCCTGGACCTCATTTTGAGCGGCGATGTCGACCTGGTGCTGTCGGGCCATCGCCATTACCCCAACATCTACCGGATAGAGAACACGGTGTTCATCAACGCCGGGGCTGCCTCTGCGACCAAGACCCGGTACGGCGACGTGAACTCGTACAACGTCATCGACATCGACGGGGAGCGGCAGCATGTGGCCACGAGGCGGGTGGACGGGACGGTGCAGGAGCAGTCGTTTTCCCGGCGTCGGCGCCATATCTTTTCGAGCTTCGGCCGCCGCGTGTTCAGGGCGGTGCAGGTCTCCAACAGCTATATCTCCGACGGCCGGGCCTTTCTCCCGCAGCATTTCCATAACGCGGTGGACGCCATCGCGGGGTTGCAGCCGGATCTGATGGTGCACTGCGGCGGCATCGTCCGGGAGGGCATCCCGCAGGACTACGACGTGGCCGCCCGGGAGCTCGCCAAGCTTAACGTCCCCGTCATCTACACGCCGGCTGGCCGGGACATCAACTACCTGGGATACCATCTCTATGCGACATATTTCGGCCAGTTCGACCAGGCGTTTTCCGACGGCAGCATCCTGTTCCAGGGGATATCGTCGGCGCAGTACGACTCCCACGAGGGCATCGTGGGGCCCACCGAGCGACGGGCGGTGCTCGACCAGCTGGCTGCGGCGCCGGAGCACATGAAGGCGGTGTTTCTGCATCACAACGTGCTACCCATCCCGCACAGCCGGGAGAAGGGCCTGCTGGAGGACAGCGGCGACCTGCTGCGTGACCTCGTCGACGCAGACGTCGACCTTGTCTTGACGGGGACGTCGTCGCATCCGTTCGCCGCTCGGGTGGGCGCCACCGTGGTGGTCAACGCCAACTCGCTGAGCAGCGTGTACCAGCGCAGCCCGTACGGCAACTCGTTCAACCTCATCGACATATACGAGGGCGCCATCGCCGTCTTCGAGATCAACAGTCTCTGGGGCCGCCGCCGGCTGCTGGGCATCTGGGAGCGAAACCATCCTGGATAGCTACGCGGCGGTGAGGCGCTGCCGGGCCAACCAGTACACCAGGAAATAGAAGCCGAGCATCGAAATGTTGTACATGAAGTCCTCGAGGGGTATCGTGGTCACCCGGACACCCCAGATGGCGCTGCTGCCGTAGGTCACCACGGGTGTCGAGGTGAGCAGATAGTTGAAAATCAGGAAGCCGATGAAGCCGAACAGCAGGTACAGCCAGAAGTGCAGCGAGGCCAGGACCTGCCGGAAAAACAGGACGGCGATGATGAAGAACACGGCGACGACGATGAGCACGGTAAAGGTATACGGCTGCTCGTGGTACACCCCGGCGAGCACGAGCGCCGCGATGCTGATACCCAGATAGAACGGGCGGGGTACCGGCAGCTCGTGGTCCTGCATGAACACGTGCAGGACCTCGTAGATGAACAGGCAGCTGTAGGGCACCACCACGAAGAACAGCACTTCGGCCAGGGGCAGCCCGGCGATGTGGATGCCCGAGGTATATGCGTCGGCGAATGCCCAGTCGCCCCGCGCGGTCGCGATGGCATCCCAGACGATGTAGGCGGTGCCGGTCAGGGCGATGGACAGCCCGAGGGCGGGCCATTTCCGGTAATACCGGATGCGACGCTCGAAGGAAAACAGCAGGGGACCGGCCAGGATGACTGCGTCGAGCCACAAATACTGTATCATGTTATCCCGGGGAGCAGGATGCGGTTTTCAGCGGTTTTGCCAGCACGTTGCGGAGCACGGTGCTGACGATGTAGGGCACCAGGGGTTTTACCTTTTTGCGGTACACGATGAAGGGATCCTGCTCTATCTGGTGGGCTGTCCACTTGTACATCTCCGAGGCCGTCTTGACCGGGATGAGATATCGTTTCCGGATGAAGCGAAACCCTTTTTCGGCTGCGGCCTGCCATTCGCAGTAGCGGTCTATCTGCTCTTTGACAAAAGCCCGGTATCCGTCGGGATGATGCCGGGTTTCCTGTTCCTCCAGCGTGCCGAGCCCGTGCTTCTGCAGGATTTCGAGCGGGAAATAGATGCGGCCAAACTGCAGGTCTTCATGGATGTCCCGGATGAAGTTGATGTACTGCATGGTCCGCCCGAGCATCTGCGCGGCCGGCAGCGCTTTATCGGGCAGGTGCATGATGCGGGCCATCATCAGCCCGATGACCTCGGCTGAGCCGTGGATGTATTCGAGGAGGTCGTCCATGGTCCGGTAGCGCCGGGTGTCCAGGTCCATCTCCATGGAGTCGAGGAACGCTGTTATCCATGCCGGGTCGAAACCATGCCGTCTGAGCAGTCCGGCGAAGCTGTCGATGATGACGTCGTCCGTGGTCGCTCCCTCGAGGGCTGCCCGGTAGCGTTCCCTGAACGCATGGAATGCCCCCGGCTGTTGCGGGATACCGTCGACGTAGTTGTCGGCGGTGCGGACGAAGGCGTACAGCCGGAAGACGTCCTCCCGGAGCCGGCGGGGAAAAAACAGGCTGCTGTAGAAGTAGGTGCGGCTGCCTGCCTTGAAGGCGTCAAATATTTTTTTAGGAACCATGGTCTTCCCGTATCAATCGGTGTGCAATCTGGGATGAAATGAGGGTCACGGGAACGCCGACGCCGGGATGGGTGTAATGTCCCGCGTAGTAGAGATTGTCCACTTTTTTGCTCCGGTGATGCGGCCGGAAGATGGCGGTCTGCCGCAGCGTATGCGCCAGGCCGAGCGACGTGCCCCTGTAGGCGTTAAAATGGGAGACGAAGTCGTTGTGGGCGAAGATGCGCCTGGTGACCACGTGCTCCCTGACGTTGGTACCGACGAGCTGCTCAAAGTGGTCCATGATTTTATCGTAGAACCGCTGCCGTATCTCCTCCGTATCCTGTAGGCCTGGGGCCACCAGCACCAGGATGGTGATGTTTTCGCCGCCCTCCGGGGCCATCGACGGGTCCGTGTGGCTCTGGCAGCTCACGTAGTAGGATGGGTCGTCCGGCCACCGGATGTTGGAGCCGAACACCTGGTTGAAATAGCGGTCCCAGTCAGGGTTGAGATACAGGTTGTGGTGGACCAGCGCGTCGAGCTTGGTGTCCAGCCCGAGGAAGATGAGATACGATGCAGGGGCCAGCTCGCGTTTTTTCCAGTACCGCTGCTTGTATGTCCGGTAGCGTTCCGGCAGCATATTCATTTCGCCGTGCCAGTAGTCGGCCGTGTTGAGCACGATGTCGGCGTCGATGCCATCCTGGCTGGTGGTTACGCCGGTGGCAACGCCGCCGTCGACCCTGACACGCTGCACCTCGGTGTCAAACCGGAACGTTGTGCCCTGCTGCTCTGCCAGCTGGTAGACGGCCTGCATGACGCTGCCGTAGCCGCCCTTGGGGTACCAGATACCCAGGTTGAGGTCGCAGTGCGCCAGCAGCGCGTACATCGCGGGGCTGATGTGTGGGGCGCCGCCGACGAAGGCGATGCTGTACTCGATGAGCTTCCGGGCTTTGATGCTGGAGAAGTATCGTCGCGCGAAGCGGTCGAGGCTCTGGAAGATGCGGAGCTTGGTACCCTCGACGATGAGCTGCAGGTCGAGGATGTCCCGGAAGGACTCGTATTCCCGGTAGATGAAGTCGTCGATGGCGACCTCGTACTGGTATTTGGACTGGTCGAGAAATCTTTTCAGTTTTTTGGCGCCGGTGGGTTCGAGCTCGTTGAACAGGGCCATGTTCTGGTCCAGGTCTGCGTGCATGTCCACCACGTCGCCGTCTCCGAAGAACACGCGGTAGGAGGGGTCAAGGCGGACCGTCTCATAATAGTCGTCGGGTGTCTTGCCGAACTCGGCGAAGAAGCGTTCGAAGGCCTCCAGCATCATGTACCACGATGGGCCCATGTCGAACGTGTATCCGTCTGTCTCGTAGACCATGGCCCGGCCGCCGGGCCTGTCGTTTTTTTCAAGGACGGTGACATCGTAGCCGTCTCTGGCGAGTAGCGCCGCGGCGGCCATGCCGGCGAACCCGGCGCCCACGACCACCACGTTTTCCGAAGACATTGACAACGAAACAACCACATATTTATGAAAGTATCGAAGCACTTAAAGGTGATACATAATAGCACGGTTAGCGTTCGTCCACGCTGCCCGGCAAAAAAGCATATATGACGGAACAATAAAATATTAACATCAGTTGTAGGGGCACGTGGGACCCGATGCCACCGCTTCACACGTTCGCTCGCTCTTCCTCGTGCTGCTCGTGGTCACGGCGTCGCTGAGCGGCCTGGCCGTGCAGAGCGACGAGGCGGCGGCACAATCCCTCACCGATTTTCCCTACCGGCAAGAAATACCGGTGCCGATAGACACCGGGCAGCCCGGCGCCACATATCAGCCCGTTGACCTCCGCATCTCCTTCGACCATGCCTGATGGGCGAAAAACGAGACCGTGCACTCAGTCAGGGTTGCAGCCGAAACGAACGGCGAACTCACCGAGCTTGAATCACAGATATACGACCTCGCCTACACCGATGGCAGCCACATCGACGCATGCAGCCTCGTGTTCTACATTCCGGGCCGGGCGACCGGCAAGGAGCGCTACCTCGTGCTCTACGACGACGAGGAAACATTGCCGCCCCGCTACCCCGACCACGTGGCCGTCGAGGAGGCCAGCTACTACTATGAGCCGGTGCCCGGGCAGCGCATCGACTTCGACTACTACAAGCTCATGCAGGAAGATGACGTGGCCTACGGCGTCATCCAGCAGGGGGGAGCTGCTGGGCAACGGCATATCCCAGGTGGTCGTCAAGATGAAGCCGGGTGCCCCCGTCTACGAGACAAACTACGCCGATCAGATGGCCTCGTTTTCCCTGTTTTACAGCGTCGACGGCGAGCAGGAGCGAACCGGCACCGGCTACGCCGAGGAGGTATCGAAGGCGGTGCTCGTCGACGGCAACCTCAGGGTCCGGGTCCAGCTCGCCGTCGCCGGGCGGTTTCTCCATGATTTGTGGGAGGGATAGCTTTAAGTATGAGCCTGGAAATAGATGGCGATGAACCGGACAGCCGTCGCCGGCATTTTCCTGGTTGCTGTCTTCGCTTTGGGGGCCACCGCCCCCGGCATCGTCCACCGTGATGTGGTGTCGTCCGGCGGGGACGATGTATCCGCCAGCGTGGGCGATACATCGCAGGCGATACGTATCGCGCTCTACGACTGCGGATGGAACAACCGCTATTTCAACGGCATCTTCAACTACAGCTGGACGCAGGGCGGCCAGAGCTTCCGCTTCGAGGTATCCGTGGTGGACGCCGACGACGTGCGGGGCGACGGCGATGTCTCCTTCGATATCGAGCGTTTCGACGTGCTGCTGATCGGGGCCAGCGCCTCCGCCTATCTGGTCGACGGCGTCGATGACGCGTGGCGTACGTCGGTGCAGCGGTTTATCGCCGCCGGCGGCGGCTACGTTGGTATCTGCGGCGGGGCGAACACGGCCAGCATGGGCTTCGAGGAGCCCCGGAGCCTGTTTCAGCGCCGTGTCAACCGGGGTGTGCTCCGTATCGCGGACGTCTACATCAACGACGACGTGGTCGGGGAATGGCAGTATCTGCTCAAGTTCGGGTTTGACGCGTTCTCGCGTGACTATGACAACGGGAGCTATCCCTACTACGCGAGCGTTGAAACCCTGGTTGCCGACAGCCATCCCATTTTTGCTCCGTACGGAGGCGACGTCCGCCATATCACCTACGCCGGCGGCCCGGGTATGATGCCCGCCGGGCAGGGCGACGGCCTGCACGGCCAGGTGTCCACGTTGCTCCGGTACAGCGAGGAGCCCATGGAGACCATGCCATTGCACTACTGGCGTCCCTCGCTGGACGGCTGGACGATATGGAAAAACGTGACCACCGACATCAAGGGCAGCGCTGCGGCCGTGGCGACCACATATGGCGAAGGTAACGTGGTATTGTACGGGCCGCATCCCGAGCACCGGGTGGTTGTCAACGGCACGGTCCGGGAGTACCTGGGGCATGGCATCCCGAACTTCGCCGGGCCGGTGGAACGCTACGTGTTCAACTATTTCGGGGAATTACTCAGCGAGGAGTACAACTGGTGGATTGTCAGGCGGAGCGTGGCCTGGGCCGCCGGGCTGAGCCAGCCGGAGCTGCCGCCCGTCGGATGACCACCATCAGGGCTGCAGGGTGCCGAAGAATATCTGCCAGGCCAGCGCTGACTTTGCGACCAGGCTGAGCACGATGTACATCCGTTCGCCGTAGAGGTAGTCCCGCCATTTCCCGATTTTTTTGTACTGGAGCGCCATGTTGACCGCGAAGAGGTTGAAGAAGACGGCTATGGAGACGTAGATGCCGATGACGAAGCCGGGTATCTGTCCGCCGGACTGGATGCTGGCGCCAATCAGCGATATGGCGATGACGATCCAGGGAACGATGCCGGCGATGCAGCCGATGATGAAGCTGGTCCAGTTTGTCTGCTCGGTGGTCTGGTTGTGCAGCTCCATCATCAGGCCCATGAGGTTCATGACGGCTGTCAGGGCGAACAGGGCGATCAGTGTGCCCAGGTCCAGTATGTTGGTGAGCATGGCGATGATGACGATCATCAGCGAGGCGCTGACCGAGTACTCGTACCACCGCGCCGGGTTCATGTGCCGTTTGAGCTTGCTCTTGTACCAGTCGTAGCCGACGGTGGCCAGGGTGAAATGGGCGATGGCGGAGATGAGCAGGAACAGGGCGACGAGCGGCGCCAGCTGGATGTCGGCGAACGGTGCCGTTTGCGGGACGAGTCCTTCGCCCTCGATGTATTTCGCATATGTGTAGAATACTTCCCAGGTGTTGTCGTTGCTCAGTATGAACATCAACCCGGACTGTATCAGGTGGAATACGCCCATGACGGCGTTGAATCGCCGGAGTTTCAAAAACGTGGTTTCATTTGCTTCCATGTGACCCCTCCTGCCATTCAAACAGGCATCTTTTATTTAACAACTTCTAAATTTTTCTGTCTCTCCGTCAGGGCAGGAGCAGCAGGAAATAGACGATGAGAGACATGGCGAAGAGGTTCAGCCCGACGATGTTTCCCAGCGCAATCTGCTCGATGACCCTGCGGCTGCCGGACAGCCGGTACAGTCCCGCTGCGGCGGTGAGCAGAGGAGCCAGGGAAAACAGGGCTACCATCCAGAAGTCAAAGGGTGCATCAACGCCGGCAAACAGTGACAGCGCCATGAACGATATGGTGCCCGCCAGCAGCGCCAGCACCACGATGGCCAGTGCGGCCCGATGGCCCCATCTGACCACCAGGGTATGCTTTGCCGCCCGATGGTCGCTTTCCATGTCGGGCAGCTCGACGGTGACGATGAAATCCAGGCCGTAGAGCAAGAGCGGAACGGCGAGAAACAGGAACAGCCATTCGAACTGCTGCATGAATGTCAGATAGCCGATGCCGGGCATCAAAAACGCATAGGTGACCGCCGTCGCCAGCTCGCCCCAGCCCCGGTAGGCCAGTCGCAGTGGCGGGGCCGTATAAAACCAGCCCAGAGCGTTGCCGCCGGCGACGAAGCCCACGAACCACCAGGGGTAGCCGTAGGTAGCGACGAACGCCACGGTCAGCACCAGCGAAGCGGTAACAAGAAGCAGTGCAAACCGTATTGCGAACGGCCTGAGTTCCGGTCGCTGAACCAGCACTGCGCTACCCCCTGAGACAGGGGTCTGCTGGCTGTACCGGTCGGCTTCCACGTCAAAATAGTTGTTGCTGTACGACAGGGAGAGCTGCGCCGTGAAAAAAATGGCGTAGCCGAACAGGAAGCGCTGCGGCGAAAACGGGGCGCCCGAGAGCAGGGCCAGCAGCGCTCCGACGCAAAACAAAAGGAAGCCACCTGCCAGGAAGGGCAGCCGTCCCAGGATGACGATGTCGCGCAGTATAGCTAGGTCTTTCATGTACACCTCCATAACTGCATCGCTGCAGCGTTCATAAGCGTTTTCTTTCAGCGTCGGAGGGATGCTACCCGGTCTATATAGCCGTCGACGTCGAACTTGCGCTGCGCCCCGCCATGGCTCATGTAACGAACCTTGCCGTAGATGGGTCGCTCCGGCCACGCCCGGTCGTGTACGCCGCCGATGGCCCAGGCCACGCCTGTATATCCGTTTGGGTCGCGGCCGTCGAGCTCGTAGCGGTCGTTGAGATAGATGGCGATGCTCATCGCATCCGCCGGCGACGTCGTCCATTCCAGGATTTTTTTCGCCCAGTACATGCGAAGGTAGCCGTGCATCTTGCCCCGCTTTGCCATCTCCTGCTGGGCGGCATTCCACAGGTCGTCGTGCGTGCCGGCCTGCTCGAACTCGTCGAGCGTGTACACGTATTCCCGCTTGTCGTCGCGGTGCTCAGCCAGCGTTTGCTGTGCCCAGTCGGGGAACCCCCGGGGAGTGTCATACCGGGGTTCATACCAGCAATAGTTGTCTGAGAGCTCCCGGCGGACGACGAGCTCCTCCAGAAACGCGTCCTTTGCCTCCTGCGGGGCATCGGCCTGTTTCACTGTCAGGGCGACATGCTGCGCCGCGATATGACCGAAATGGAGGTAAGGCGACAGGTTGGACAGTCCATCGATGCCCGGGTCGTTCCGCTGCTCGGGATAGCGTTGCAGTTTTTGTGTGACGAACAGGTGCAGCGTTTCCCGGGCTGCGGTTTCTCCCGGCAGGAGCCAGTTCACCGCTGCGGTGCTGTCATCAATGTCGAGAGATGCTCGGGCTGCTGTCCAGTCGACGTCGGGCATATCTTTTTTGGGGAGCTTCTGCGGCTGCAGCGACGGAAACGGCTGCAGAAACGAAGGGAGCAGCCGGTGTACCTTCGGGCGGATGGTGTAGGCGGCGTATTCTTTTTTGTCCGACGCCTCCCGGCAGGGGACCACATTGTGTGCATCGACCATGTAGACGGGAATCTCGACTGCCGCTGTTACCTCCTGTTTCCATTCCCGTTTGATGCGCAGCGGATCGAAATCGGTGACCAGGGCACCGGCAGCATGCTCCTCGGTGAGGCGCGGGATTTGTTCCGATGGCTCACCGGTGAGCAGATAGAACGGGATGCCGTGTTCATGCAGCGTGGCTGCCGTCTCCCGGAGGCCATCGAGCATGAAATCATACTGGCGGGCGGTGGCACCCTGAAACGAGGGGGCGAGAGAGAACGCGACCGTCACGTGGCCGCCCAGGTCTGCGGCGAGCTCCTGTGCATATATGAGTGCCCAGTTGTCCCTGGCACGCTGGTCCCGGCTCATCCAGTAGACAATCGGGCCTGCCCGCGGGGCTGCATCGGTGAGCTGCCAGACGCGTCGTTCATCCATAGGTGAACACTCCATCCTTCCAGTAGTCATGGTCCCGGTACTGCTCGGCCGGTGGTAGCAGTTCCTGGGGATATGGCGCGAAGATGGTCTGCATTTGCAGGGGATGCTCAAGCCGGATGAGGAAGGCTCTGATCAGGGTGAAGAGCCCATGCTCCGAGAGGAGGTTCGCGGCATAGGCGGTTATCTGTTCATTCAGGAACGCCCGCTCCGCGGAAGTAAGATCCGGGATCATCGTGTCACGTATCTGGTTTGCTGTGGTTACGTAGCTCTCAGTGACGGGTGGTTTCGCCAGCACGTGTTTCATGCCTTCAAGGTAGCGAAAAGTGTCGTCGTTCTCTGCAGCTATTACCTCGTTCAGCGGCTCCACTTCAGATGGATTGTACGTGGTGAACAGCAGCCGGTTTCTTTCATGAAAATCATGGAGGTTGTTGCTGTTTTCCGTTGCCTCTCTGAACGCGGCAAACGTGAACAGCTTGGTGAGAAAATGATGGCGGATGCGATTATTGCGCAGCCGGTCGTCTTCCTCCATCGGGTACCCGTGGTAGCGGTCCACGAATTTCCGGGCGAAAAACCCGCTGGTTTTGTCGACGATGTTTGGCTTGTCGATGCCGGCGTAGACCTTGATGTTGTGGAGCCCGATGGTCGGCGACCCGGACTTGAAGACGAAGCCATCCACGGGGGGCAACGAATTGATGAACTCGTCGGTGAACGCGTCCATGGCCTCGGTGACATCCTTCCCGGTTTGGGGCTGCAGCAGCCATTCCTGGCCCTGCTCCCGCACGATGCGAATGGGATCCCGGGGAACCCCGAGCCCTATCTCGTACTCGGGGCAGACCTTGACGTAGTCCACATGGGGCTGCAGGTCCCGTACAATCCGGGACGGCATGATCTGGCCGTTGTAGCGCACCGGCTCGAACTCGAGGCAGGCGCTGACCACAACCCGTGGCGTAGGGTACGCTGTCATGCTCATTTATCCGGTACTGGCTATATTACTGTTGCCGGGCATCTGGTGCCGGCGTACCACAGCATGCTCATGTCACCGAAAGCAGGAACCGGGAAATGAACAGGACGACGAAGCGCTCTCTGTCCTGACCTCCGGTTATTCTCCTCGTTTCAGTCCATGCATTTCAAAAAAGAAGAGCGGGCTCGAGGGGATTCGAACCCCTGACCGACAGGTTAAGAGCCTGCTGCTCTACCTAGCTGAGCCACGAGCCCCAGGCGCTATACCAGAATGGATATAAAAGGTTACTGCTGCTCGTCCGCCAGCGACAGATATTCCGCGTCGATCTCGTCGGCCACGCACACGTCGCGACCTGCCCGCCGGATGTCGACGCCGTCCTCGCGGGCCCGGACCGCGTCGATGGCCAGGATGACCGGGTTGTCGGTGCGAACCCGGCCGGCTTCCAGGGCTTTTTCCCGGGTCCGGCTGAGATGCACCTTGGCGCGGTCGCTGGGGTACAGGCCGGTTTCCACGATGAGATCCGCTTCCTCCCTTGTCACCGGATAGTAGAGCTCGTCGGCGTCGCTCCGGGGCAGATCGGAGAGGTCCAGGTCGATGGTATGCGCGTAGGTGGCGCGCACCCAGTCGCCGTCAACCTCGTAGCGTCCCTTGTCGTCTGTCTCCGCCAGCGCGACGATGTGCTCCGTGCGCAGCCAGTGGAAGTTCAATCGCTCGCCTTTTATGGCGTCGACGAGCGCCCCGAGGTTCACCCAGCCGTGGTGGTCCATCCGGATGCCGAACTGTTCGGGGAAATGCCGCAGGATGCCGGTGACGGTGCCACCCAGCTTCCGGATTTCCTGGTCGCTCATCAAAAACTTTCCCTTGTCCTCGCATACCGGGCATCGCTCCGCCCGATAGTAGCCGTGCTGTGGGCATCTTCCAAGCATTGTTTATGTCTCCTTTTCTCTGAGCTCCCCGAGCGTGGTCACCCGCTCGGCGAAAGCATTGTGTTTATGTATCGATTCAAGGCTGGTGCTCCGCGCCGTTACCTTGACATCGTCGGGCAGGTCGCCGTATCTCTCTAGGATGTTTTTCAGGAGGTCCCGCACCACGTCCTCCACGAACTTGGGGTTGCTGTGGGCGTTGACCACCACGTCCCGTTCGTCGTTCCGTTTCAGTATCTCGTAGGTCGGCGAGCTCATCGACATCTCGGCGATGTCAATCAGGTCGTCCGCGTCCACTCTGCCGCGGCTTTCCATGACAATGGTGGCGACGTTCCGCTGGTTGTGCGTCATACGTGCATTCGCCCCCTCGCTCTGCCGGATGGTTTCCATCGCACACGGGCAGGCGGTCATACCGGTGACCTCGACCCCGATGAACCGCTGGGTCTGCTCCTCGGTGGCCTCCACCTCCGCCATGATGCGGTAGGGCTCCATGGTCTTCCGTCCGTTCGGCGTGAACCGATCGAGGAAATAGTCCGCGGTGGCCCGGACCTCGGAGCGCGTCGCATATTCATGTTTTTCCAGCAACCGTTCCGCGATGTCCCCGCACAGATCTTCGAGGCTCGGCGACGGCTCACGGGCGGTCTGCTCGACGACCTCCTCGATGACCTCCGAGTTGCGGGACAGGTCGCTGCCTTTTTTCGAGGCGGGCAGGTCGACGAAGACGTCCATGGACACGATGAGCTGGACGGTCCGCTCCGGCCGCTGGATGTAGACCTGCTTCCGGATGCCCTGGATCCCGACCCGGGTGAGCCGGAAACGGGACTGCGGACGCCATGACTGCACGTCGGGGAGCGCCATGCCCCCACATCGCCCTCTGAAATATTAATCTTGTGCCACGGCATAAATGCAGGGGGAGGGATTTGAACCCTCGGACTCCTTCGAGACAGGATGTCTCCTCGAACCCTTCACTGCTTCGATCTTAAGTCCTGCGCCGTTGGCCATGCTTGGCTACCCCTGCCTACG
>CAZQNC010000018.1:0-19071 GCA_964594625.1 uncultured Thermoplasmatales archaeon
CCGATGGACAAAATGTACCGCTCGGGCGGCAGCCCGGAGACCTTATACGGCACCATCATGCCGCCGAACATGAGGCCGGCCGCCACCGCGTACAGCAGGCCACGGACGTCCACCGGGCCATCATGCCGCCGGATCAGGGACAGCCCGACGATGCCGATGACGAGCAACCCGACGCCGGCCACCGCCATCACGGCGGAGCTCAGCGTCTCCCCGAAAAACAGGACACCCCAGACGAACGCGGACAACACCACCAGGGACATCCAGACCGGCGACGCCGACGCGAGGCCGGTCCGCCTGACGGCCGCAATAGACAGCAGGTTCCCGGCGGTCCACAGCAGCCCGGTCGCAAGGCCATAGAGGGAGACCACCATCCCGTCGAGCAGCAGCCCCGCCAGCAGGCTCAACCCGAAGATGACGTTGCACATCACCCATTGAAACGAAAAGGGATCAGAGCGCTCAAGCTGCCGCAATGGCACGAGATAGGTGCCGAAGGCCATGACCGCTACGACGACGCCCGCGTAGCCCAGCAGCAATGACATACGGCAGGACAACGCAGGCCTGCATAAAAACGTTAAATAGCCTCGACAGATACTAGCATGGTGTCCATGGCCTACGTTCGCTGGTTTTCAGACATCACGTCACATGACATCGAGACGGTGGGCGGCAAAAACGCCTCCCTGGGAGAAATGATACACGTGTTCCACCAGCAGGGCATCCAGGTGCCCATGGGCTATGCCGTCACCGTCGACGCCTACCGGGCATTCCTCGACCACAACGACATGGCGGACAGCATCCGGCAGGAGCTCATCCGGCTGGACAGCGGCGACCAGACGCTGGAGCGCGCCGGCCAGGCCATCCGGGACCTGTTCCGCCACGCCGCGTTTCCCGACGACATCGCCGCCGAGATACAGCAGGCATACCACGAGCTCTCCCGTCGCTACCACGCCGGCGAAACAGACGTGGCCGTGCGAAGCAGCGCCACTGCCGAGGACCTGCCGGAGGCCAGCTTCGCCGGGCAGCAGGACACCTATCTCAATGTGAGAGGTGCCGGGGCGGTCATCGAAGCCTGCCAGAAATGCTTCGCGTCGCTGTTCACCGACCGGGCCATCATCTACCGGGAGGAGCATGGCTTCGACCACCTCCAGGTGATGCTGTCCATCGGCATCCAGAAAATGGTTCGCTCGGACACCGCCGGCGCCGGCGTCATCTTCACCATCGACACCGAAACCGGGTTTCCCAACGCCATCGTGGTCAACGCCTCCTGGGGCCTGGGCGAAAACGTGGTGCAGGGCAGCGTCACCCCCGACGAATACGTGGTGTTCAAGCCCCTGCTCGAACAGGACGGTCTGCGGCCCATCATCGGGAAAACCTGCGGCCCCAAGACCACCAAGATGGTGTACACCGCCGGGGAGGTCCAGAGCACCAAGACCATCGGCACATCGAAGGAGGAGCGCACCACGTTTGTCCTGTCGGACGACGAGGTCCTCCAGCTCGCCCGGTGGGCCGCCCGGATAGAACAGCACTACGGCCGCCCCATGGACGTCGAATGGGCCAAGGACGGCGAAACCGGCGGGCTCTACATCCTGCAGGCCCGCCCGGAAACCGTGCAGTCACGGCAATCCGGCACAACGCTGGAAACCTACCGGCTCACAGAAGACGGCTCCCCCATCGTAACCGGGCTGGCCATCGGGCAGGCCGTCACCACCGGCACCGCCCAGGTCATCACCGGCACCGGCGACACGCACCGCTTCCAGGAGGGCTCCATCCTGGTCACCGGGATGACCCATCCCGACTGGGTGCCCATTATGAAAAAAGCCGCCGGCATCATCACCGACCACGGCGGCCGGACCAGCCATGCGGCCATCGTCAGCCGGGAGCTCGGCATCCCCGCCGTCGTGGGCACCGACACGGCCACCGAGGCCATCCGGGACGGCCAAACGGTGACCCTGTCCTGCGCCGAAGGCGAACGCGGCGTCATCTACAACGGCATCCTGGCCTACGAGCGGGAAACCGTGGACATCCAGGACATCCCGGACACCGCCACGATGGTCATGATGAACGTCGCCACTCCCGGCGCCGCCTTCCGCTGGTGGCGGCTGCCCGCCAGGGGCATCGGCCTCGCCCGCATGGAGTTCATCATCAACAACAGCATCAAAGTGCATCCCCTGGCCCTCGTCCACTACGACCGCCTCCAAGACAGCGAGGCGAGAGAGCAGATCGCCCGGCTGACCCGCGACCACGGCGACAAAACAGACTACTTCGTCTCCCGCCTGGCCCGGGGCATCGGCCGCATCGCGGCATCGCAGTACCCGCATCCGGTCATCGTCCGGATGAGCGACTTCAAAAGCAACGAGTACGCCAACCTCGTCGGCGGCGCCCAGTTCGAGCCGGAGGAAAGCAACCCCATGCTGGGCTTCCGCGGCGCCAGCCGGTACTACAGCCAGCGTTACCGGGAGGGCTTCGCCCTGGAATGCCGGGCCATCCGCCGCGTCCGCGAGGAAATGGGCCTGACCAATGTCATCGTCATGATACCCTTCTGCCGCACCGTCAAAGAGGCAGACCTCGTCATCAAGGAGCTCGCCGGCAACGGCCTCCGCCGCGGCGACAACGGCCTCCAGGTGTACATGATGGCCGAGATACCCTCCAACGTCATCCTGGCCGACGCCTTCGCTCAACGATTCGACGGGTTCTCCATCGGCTCCAACGACCTCACCCAGCTCACCCTGGGCGTTGATCGTGATTCGGAGCTGCTCTCCGACCTGTTCGATGAACGGGACGAAGCGGTGAAACGCATGGTCACCCTGCTCATCGAGCGCGCCCACGAGCACGGCTGCAAGGTGGGCTTCTGCGGCCAGGCGCCCAGCGACCATCCCGGCTTCGCGGCGTTTCTCGCCGACGCCGGCATCGACTCCGTGTCGGTCAACCCCGACAGCGTTGTCTCGGTCAAGCAGCAGATAGCCGCGGCTGAGCGCAAGCAATAGGATGAGGGTGTATCTGCGCCGTTACCGGTAGCCGTTGAAGTAGGTGAGGTCCAGGTCGCTCCAGTCGTCGAAGTCGTTCATCCCGCGGGAGCCGTCGGAGTAGTCGACGAAGGTGTAGGTGTACCCGTAGTTCATGCAACTCCGGTAGGGCCGGTATTTCCAGTATTCGGGCTGCCAGGGGTACATCGCCTCGTGGTTGTCCACGCCCGGGTTGTAGATGGCGAGTGAGTGCCCCGTCTCGTGCATGAACACGCTGGCGTAGACGATGTCCTCGTCCACGAAGAACAGCTGCCGGCATTTCTCCTCAAGGTATTTGGCTGATATCTGCCACATGTCCCGCCGCACCGCGAATCCGTTGAACCCGGCATCCCAGACCACCACCCCGTAGTGGAAGATGCCCTGCCGCCAGTTGTCCTGGCTGCCGTGCAGGAAGTAGTCGGTGTAATATTCCTCCCTGAGTTCCCGCCGGCCGATTTCCTGCTCGAAGGGTATCATCTCGCCGCCGCCCATTGAGCCGTCGTCGAGATGGTAGACGATGTTGTGCTTGTCGTAGGCGGTCCGCAGCCGCTCCTTCGCTCCCTGCGTGAGCACGCTGGCCTGCTGCCCGTCGCTACCGGCCTCCATCTGGTCCAGCTCGATGAACAGGTCATCCCGGAACGGGTCGGAATCCCACTGCGAGGTCAGGTATTCTTCGACGTTGGTCAGGCCGTCCTCGTCCGGGTCCAGCTCGGAGTGGTTTTCCGGCACGAAGGGGTCGTAGAACCAGACGTGCTCGACCTCGTCGTCCCACCAGTTCCACTCGAAGGCATGCCCCCAGGCGTGTTCCCATTCGATGGGAACGCCGTCGCCGTCGCTGTCCATGCCCGTGTTGTCCGCCTCGGGGTCGGTGCCGTAGACGTTGACCTCCGTCCAGTAGGGGATACCGTCGCCGTCCGGGTCGCTCTGCCGGATGTCGAACCAGAGCTCGGCGTCCCGGTTGTGCTGGTAGATGCTGTTGTCGTCGCAGCCGTTCAGCCGGCCGTAGCCGCTCTGGTCGGGTCCCTCCCACCATTCCTCCTCGTTGTAGATGTAGTCGTCCCCGTACCAGTGGCCGGATTTCAGGCTGTAGGTCAGGTTGACGGTGAAACTGTAGGGGTATGGCTCCTCGTTCGTGCTCAGGTCACACAGCCTGTCAGGACCGATATTTTTGTCCCAGAGCTCGATGACCACGTCGACGAACTCCTCGTCGTCGGGCACGTCCGCCGTGGCCGACCAGCCATCGTAGACATATCGCTGGTTTTGCCAGACCGGGCTGACATACGCCTCCCCGTTGATGAAGACCTTCACGTAAAAATCGGGGTCGCTCACCGGGTCGACATAGTCAATCGTCGTGGGGCGCACGTCATCCGCCACCAGCGACCGTATCTGCTCGATGTCCACGGTCACCTCGATGTCGCTCAACGGGTCAAGGTCGCCGTCGCCCGCAGCCGCATTATCAGCCGTCGGCACCATCCCGCTTTCATGCAGGGAAACGCCGCCCAGCGGCGCCAGCCCGATGACGGCCGCCAGGAAGACGCATACATAAACGGTTTTCATGGATGCAATATGGCTAATATTCTATAAAACATTTATCCCGTCTCTGATTACCGGAGAGAAAAAAACCGGGAAAAAAGAAAAAAAAGACTAGAGATGCCCAGCCGTGAACGAGTCCACCATCCGGCGGAGCGCTTCCTCGCCCGCCTCTCCCACGCCGTACCTGACCCGGACGATGGGCTTCTCCACGTCCACCAGACGGGTAATGTCGATGGGCGTGGCGGAGATAACCACGTCGCAGTCCACGCGGCTGATGGTTTCCTCCAGCTCCGCCACCTGCTCCTCGCCGTAGCCCAGCGCCGGCAGCACGTTTTCCAGATGCCCGTATTTTTCGAAGGTATCCCGGATGGAGCCAACCGCAGCGGAGCGGGGGTCGACCGGCGTCGCATGTGCCTTCCGGGCGGCCACGATACCGGCGCCGTACTGCATCTCCCCATGGGTCAGCGTGGGCCCGTCCTCGATGACCAGCGCTTTTTTGCCAGTTAGGTCGCCGTCCTCCAGCCATACCTCGGATTCCATCCGGATGATCTGCGCGTCGGGGTTGACGCTCCGGACGTTCTCCTCGACCTGTTCGATATCCTCCTTGTCAGCGGTGTCCACCTTGTTCACGATGACGATGTCCGCCATCCTGACGTTGACCTCGCCCGGATAATAGGCCAGCTCGTGCCCCGCCCGATGGGGGTCAACGATGGTGATATGCAGATCGGGCCGGTAAAACGGAAAATCATTGTTGCCGCCGTCCCAGATGATGACGTCGCCGTCCTCCTCCGCCTCCTCCAGGATGGCGCCGTAGTCCACGCCGGCGTACACCACGCCGTCCATGTCGATGTAGGGCTCGTATTCCTCTCGCTCCTCGATGGTCGTCTCATGTCGGTCGAGGTCGTCGTAGCCCGCGAAGCGCTGCACCGCCTGCTTCGCCAGGTCGCCGTAGGGCATCGGATGCCGGATGGCCGCCACGTCATATTGCTCGGAGAGCAGCTCGAACAGCTTCCGGGAGATCTGCGACTTGCCGCAGCCGGTCCGCGCAGCAACGACCGCTATCAGCGGTTTCTTCGACTCCAGCATGACATGGTCGGGGCCCAGCAATCGGAAGTCGGCACCGGCGGCGTTGGCCATGGCCGAGCGATGCATCAGGTAGTCGTAGGGCACGTCGCTGTAGGCGAACACCACCTCGTCGACATCGTGCTCCTCGATGATGTCCGGCAGGTTTTCCTCCGGCAGAATCGGGATGCCGTCAGGGTACAGCTCGCCCGCCAGCTCAGCCGGATATTCCCGGCCGGCGATGTCCGGTATCTGCGTGGCGGTGAACGCCACGACCTCGTAGTCCTCGTTGTCCCGGTAATAGGCGTTGAAATTGTGGAAATCTCGTCCTGCGGCGCCCATGATAACGACTTTTTGCTTTGCCATGATAACACCTTCGGTGGTAATGCCGCCTCTCTTTTTATGTTTTTTCAATGGCCGCGTTCAAAGCCCGAGCCCGTCGGCCACGCCGTCAAACCGCTCGATGGGGACGACGGCGAGGATGCGGCTGTGCCGGCCGGCCAGCCCCCACAGCCGGTCGGTCATGTGTTTCTCCTGCGCCCGCTTTATCCCCCGGAACGACCGGGTGGCGTTGAACATGCCGTCCCATTCCAGGACGAAGTCCTCGGCGCTTCCCGCATCAAAGCTCTTTTTTTCCGCCCGCCGGTTCCGCCAGCGGTTGAACATGAGCCCGAGCAGCGACATCTCGTCGGTGAACAACGATGCGTATTCCTCGTCGTTCAGGTCGATGGCCTCCAGCGCCACATCGTGCTCGTCGGCCAGGGTCATGGCTGCCACGAGGTCGGCCGGGGGCACCGCCACGCTGCCATACGTGGCGAGCTGCTGGAAAAAGATATCGCGCTCCGGCGTGGTGTCGAATGCAGCCGTCTCGTCGCCGTGGCACTGGCGCAGGGTTTCCACGTCTTCCTCGGGGATGCCGACGGCGCAGCAGTCCGGCTCAAAGGACAGGAAGGCCTCCCGCACGCGTTTTCCCTCCCGCTCGAGGCCGTGGACCACGCCCAGCAGCCTGATGCTGGCGTGTCGCACCCGGAGGCTGACATCTTTTTTCATGCTGCCTCAAAAAACTCCCGGTAGTAGTAGCGGCGCATGGCGAAGTTGATGGACGGGACGACCAGCGAGGTGGGCGCCAGCTTGCTGATTTTCATGGTGCCCAGCACCCGCTTCAGGCTCTGCGGCACGTTGTAGTAGCCGTTGATGACCCGCTTGGTGCCCTCCATGAGCTCCTCCGGGGTCATGTTTTTGGGCTCGTAGACCACGTTGGACTGCGTGTACTTGGACCAGTCCTTGGTGAAGATGCGGTCCTCCTCGTCCAGGCGGTCGAAGAGCGCCGTCCCCGGGTAGGGGGTGAGGATGTTGAACTCGCCGACGTCGATCTCCCATTCCAGCATTTTTTCCAGCGTGGTGTCGAAGATGTCCGGGGTGTCGTGGTCGAACCCGAAGATGATGCCGGCGATGACCGCCATGCCGTGACCCCGGATGGTCTGTATGGCCTGCCTGTATTTGCTCGCCGTGTTGGAGGTCTTGTGTGCCTCCTTGAGGCTTTCCGGGGAGATGGACTCGATGCCGACGAACCAGGCGATGCAGCCGGCTTCCCTGGCCAGCTCCAGGAACTGTTCGTCCCGGCTCAGCATGTTGATGTTGCCGTTGGCGATCCATTTCTTGTTGAGGTCCTGCCGTATCATCTCGTTGAAGAGCTTCCGGCTGTACGTGGGGTTGATGGTGAGCGATGCATCCCGGAAGATAATCAGCTTGTTGGGGATTTTTTTCATCTCCGCGACGACGTCGGGTATCGGCCGAGCGCGCACCCGCCGTCCCAGAAAGGCTGAGGTGGAGCAGAACTCGCAGGCGTGCGGGCAGCCCCGCTGCGTCTGGATGCAGCCGGTGAGCGGCTGATATTTGACGAGGTCCATGCGCGGCTCGGGTATCTGCTCGGGCTGCACGCAGCTGTCCCGGCCGTAGAACTGTTTGAGCTTTCCGTTGTTTTCCAGGTCGTGGAGCAGATCCGGCCATCCGCCTTCTCCTTCGCCGATGACGATGGCGTCCGCATGCTGGCTGGCCTCCTCCGGGCAGGCCGTGGGATGATAGCCGCCGAGCACCACGGGGATGCCCCGCTCACGGAACCGGTCCGCCATCCGGTAGGCGTAGGGAGCGGTCATGGTCAGACAGCTGATACCCACCAGGTCCCAGTCCCCGTCATACCGGACGGGCTCAAAGTTTTCGTCGAGGATGCGGACATTGTGCTTCTCGGGTGTCACGGCGGCTATCTGCGGCAGCGTCAGCGAGGGATTGCCGAACAGCTTCGAAAACGGGGTGTGGCTGTCCTCCCTGGTGGTGACCCCGTGCTCCAGGTGAGGATAAATAAGAAGGATATCCATCGTTTGGGCAAAATCAAGGGGTTATATAATGCTTTGTGTCTGCGGTGCGGAGCAGACCGGCATGCGAGAGCAAACGTTTTAAAAGCATATCTGTTTTACCAATCCACGACGTCCGGTGGAATCATGAGAAAGGAAAGGTTACTCGGCATTATATCACTCATCATTGTTACCGCCATCGCGCTTTCCGTCAGCCTCGTTATGGCCAACGGCCTGGGAGGTCAGCCGCCAACTGTAACGATGACGGCACCCGTGGAGGGAGCCACGGTCGACGGAGCCCTGCTGGTGCAGGGAAACGCCAGCGACGCGGACGGCAACGAAACCCTCCAGCGGGTCGAGGTGCGCATCGGCGACGGGGTATGGCGGACAGCCACCGGCACCACGAGCTGGAACTACAGCTGGGATACCGCGACCGTTCAGGACGGCAGTCATACCATCGAGGCGCGGAGCTACGACGGCGGCAATTACTCGGCGGTTGCCCTGCGCAACGTAACGGTGGACAACGTCAACATTGTGCTGGCAGTATCATTCAACGGTACCCTCGGCCAGCAGGGCTGGTACACCAGCAACGTGTCCGTCACCATCACGGCGGTGGACAACGTCACCCATTACAATTACACCAATTACAGCGTCGACGGCGGGCCATGGCAGGTCTACAACGGCTCGTTCAATCTCACCGCCGACGGCGTCCACACTGTTTCATATTACGCGGTCGACCATAACGGCACGGAAGGGGAAATCCATGCACGTCAGGTCAAAATCGATACCACGCCGCCGTCCATCGACTGCATTCTCGACCCGGCGTCCCCGGGAGGCCGCAACGGCTGGTACGTGGGCCCGGTCGAGGTAACCTTGGACGCCAATGACACGCATGCGGGTGTCAACCGGACGGAATACCGGAGCGTGGCCAGCGGCATATGGAAGGACTACACCGGCCTCTTCCAGTTAAGCGAGGAGGGCAACCATACCTTCATGTTCCGCGCCACGGACCGGGCCGGCCATACCACGACCGGCACCCGGCAGATACGGATAGACCATACCGCGCCGGCTGTCGACGTCCTGGCCCCCGTCGCGGAATACGTGACGGGAACCGTGGCCGTCTCCTGGAACGCCACCGATGCCGTTGACACCAATCTGAGCGGCGCTGTCAACCTTTCGCTGGTCAGCGATGACAATGTCACCATCCCCGTCGCATCGTCTCTCAACAACACGGGCGCATACACCTGGAACACCAACCTGTTCGCGGCCGGCGTCTACCGGATGCAGGTCAACGTCACCGACGACGCGGGCAACATCGGCTCCAACACCTCCGGCCAGTTCACCCTCGACAACACGCCGCCCGTCATCGTCATCGAGCAGCCCAAGCAGGGACAGATACTCGGCGGCGAAGGCCTCGAGGTCATCTGGAACGCCTCGGACAACATCGACGAAGACCTGGACGGCACCATCTGGATTTCCTACCGGGAGGCAGACGAGGACACCTGGCACGTGGTCAACGAATCATGGATAGAGGGCGATGGGTTCCCGCTTTTGAACACGGGCAGCCAGCATATCGACGTCAGCACCTGGGACAACGGGCAGTATCAGCTCCGGCTCAACGCGACAGATAACGCGGGCAACACCGGCGTGGCGATTTCCAGCAACTTCACCATCGACACCACCAAGCCCGATGTATCACTGGTGACCCCGGAGCCAGACTACCTCTACATCAACCTTCTCGGCCGGGAGATCATCCCGCCCATCCCCATCGGGCTCCTCCCGCTCCCGTCGGTCAACACCGTCATCGTCGGCCAGATGACCGTCGAAGCGGACGCCAGCGACGCGGTCTCCGGCATCGAGAAAATCGAATTCTGGGTCAACGGCCAGCTTCGCCAACCGGGGACCTCGGAAACGTGGACGTGGAACGAGCAATCCTACGGGGGCACCTACACGCTCACCGTGAAGGTCTACGACACCGCCGGCAACCACGACGAGGCAACGCTGACCAACATCCGCTATTTCAACATCTGATTACACGATCTGGTCGAACTCGTAGTCATTCCAGTCCCGCTCCCCGACCAGTATCTCGAATTCTATCGGCGTGAGCACCGGCTGCCCATAGCGGCCGGCGTCGTCGACGGCAACCCGGGGGCAGGCCGTCGACACGTAAAAGTCCATCCCCAGATGGTCGAGGCGCTCCGGCTGCAGCAGGTCCGCGGTGACCAGCGCCGCCGTGTAGCCATGTCGCTCGGCCAACTCTTTCAGCCGCATGGCCAGCTCGGGGCGCTGCTGCCCCAGCTTTTTTCCGATGATGACGCCCACCCGGTGCCCTTCCTGGGCCCGGGCGATGTGGGCGTAGCGCTGCCTGAGCACCCTGTCGCGTTCCTCGGTGAGCTCCTCGCGTATCGCCCGCCGTTCCGCCGGGTTCGCCGCCACCACCGGCAGGTCCGTGGCCAGGGCCAGCCCCAGCGGATGGAACCGGCCGTCGCCGATGTAGAGCAGGCAGTCAACCCTGCCGGCAATCGCGGTGCCCGCGGTGAGGTCGCAGCCGAGTATCTGGCCGTCATGGGCGGTCCGCCGGCTCTTCTCGCCTACCACGACGGTGAGGCCAGCCTGCTGGAGCATGTCCACCACGATGTCGAGCTGGTCGATGTAGGGAGCGATGGTGACCACGCCGACGGCCTGGCCGGACAGCAGCGGCAATGCCTGCTCAATGGCCGGCTCGACGTCGTATGATGCCGGCACGGGCAAAAAAGCCGCCGGAGCCGGATAGCACCCCTTGAGCGAGGGCATGGGCGCCTCGCCGACGTAGATAATTTTGTCGCATCCCGGGGCGCCGCCGCACCAGTCGCAGGCCCCAAAACAGCTGTCGGCGGAGACAACCGCTTCGACATCGGCGGATGCCAGGGCGTCCACGATGGCCGGGGCATGCCGGAGCAGGCCGTCGGGCAGCCTGACCAGCACCCGCGTGCAGCCTTCGGCCAGCGCTTTCAGCCGGTCAGTGTCCAGCTTTGATTTCGACGTCATCGTCCACAGCTATGTCAACCAGGGTATGTATCGGCATACCCACTTTTTTTTCAATGGCGGGGAGGTCGCCCTTGCCGACCGCCACCAGGATTTTTTTGACTCTGACATCCATGTTTTGGAGGGCGGCCACGACCGCGGTGAGCGTCCCGCCGGTGCTGACCACGTCGTCGACGAAGACCACCTCGTCACCCTCCCGGAGGCCGTTGATGAAAAGCTCCGATGACGAGTAGCCGGTGACCTGTTCGACGGAGACCTCGCCGGGCAGCCCGTAGCATCGCTTCCGGATGACGGTGAACGGGATGCCGGTGCGCAGTGACAGCGCCGCGGCGATGGGAATCCCCATTGCTTCGGTTGTCACGATTCGGTCGCAGGCGGGCAGCAGGGTTTCCATGCTCTCCGCGACCTCCTCGAGCAGTTCCGGCTCGATGGACGGGATGCCGTCCGTGATGGGGTGCACCACGTAGCGGTAGCCGTTTCTGTCGACGATGGGTGCCTGCCTTAGCGACGTCTCAAATCCGGTCATGCTGTCACCATTGCCAGGTCTGAAACGAAGCTGTCTATTAATGTCTTTTTCACGTGGGGCATCATCACCAGGCGGAGCGCTGTATCGCTTTCGTTGACGCCCACCATCCAGCCCAGCTCCGCCAGCTGTTCCGCCACCCGCCGGGGCTCATCCACCCGGACGCCCAGCACGTTGGTCTCCGGCTCGGTGACCAGGGCGAAGCCGGCCTCGCTGATACGCTCGGCGGCATGCCGCGTGGTCTCCATGCACCGGGCAACGACGTCCCGATAGCCCGTCCAGCCCAGCTCGTGCAGCACCGCGTAGGTGGCGGCGGCGGCCGCGCCGGGCCGGGTGCCCAGCAGCGAGAGCTGCCGCCGGGTGTGGGTACAGGTGGCCCGGACGGCGATGCGCTCAAACCATTTGCCGTCGCGGAGCATGAGCAGCCCGGCGGGGATGACCGACATGCCCATCTTGTGGGGGTCCAGCGACATGCTGCTCACCCCCGGGATGGAGAAGTCAAACGCCCCGTCGGACAGCCCGAGCTGGCTGAGGAATGGCAGGACGAAGCCCCCGAAGGCCGCGTCCACGTGCAGCGGCACCCCGGCCGTCTGGCAGCAGCCGGCCATCTCCTCGACGGGGTCGACGAGCCCCAGGTTGGTGGTGCCCGCCACGGCGACCACGCAGGCCACGTCGTCGTCCAGCAGGTCGGGCAACGCCGCTGCATCGGCGACATGGTTATGGCAGGGCAGCGTTTCCAGGTCCAGCTGCATGAGCGAGGCCGCCTTCTGAAACGAAAAATGGGCGTGCTCCGGCACCACGATTTTCGTGCTGCCCCTGAGCTGCGTGTGCACCCAGAGTGCCGCAAGGTTGGACTCCGTCCCCCCCGAGGTCATCTGTCCGTCCATCGTCGCCGGCGCGTGCAGCAGCTCACCCATCCGGTCGATGACCTGCTGCTCCAGTCGCTTGGTGCCGGGGAACAGCGTCGGGTCGCCCAGGTTGGTCTCCAGGAACTCCCGGTAGGCCGCCAGCGCCGCGGGATGCGGCTCGGTGCACATCGAGCCCAGGATACGCCCTGACGCGAACGACCGGTCGTGCTCGTGCGCGCGTTGCAGCGCCCGCCGGGTGTCTTTTTTCATAGCTCGACCACCTCCAGGGGAATGCGCTGCCCGTGGTGGTCGTAGGCCCGCCAGGATGTATCGTCGTAGGGCGCGGCGGTGATGATGTGGATGCGGCCGTATTTCTGGAACAGGTGCATGTCGGCCTCCGACGCAGTTGGATACGGCGATGGATGCGAATGGACGGTGCCCACGATGCTGCTGTCAGGCGGCGACATGTCCAGCCGGAAGATGGCATGGGTGCTCCCTGAGATGGTGCCCGGCAGCAACACGATCTCCGATATCACGCCGGGGTCGTCGCCCACCGCCAGGAATCCGCCGAACTCGTTGGGATATATCTCCCGGGCGCTCTCCTGTATGAGCTGCAGCGTGCTGCGCTCGATGCCCCGGATGGTCTTCATACTTCGTGCCTCTTGGTGTGGAAGGACAGGGTCTCGTAGACCTTCCGGTAAAAATTCCGCTCCAGGCGGATGAACTCCGCGGTGCTCTGGGACAGCGACAGCTCCAGCGTTCCCCGCTGCGACAATGTTCCTTCCTGGATGCCGTCGGTCACCACGGTGGCATCGCGCTTCCCCATGATTTTTACCTGCAGGGTCCTGTCAGCCGGGATGATGAGCGGCGACGCCGTGTGGCGGAAGGGCGCCATCGGTGCCACCACGAACGCGTCGATGGACGGGTCGACGATGGGGCCGCCCACCGACAGGGCATAACTGGTGGAGCCGGTCGGGGTGGCGATGATCATGCCGTCGCCGTCGAGCTCCTCGGTGATCATGCCGTCGACGATGAGGCGCAGAGATAGGATTTTTCCCACCGCCGAGGTGTGCACCGTCACTTCGTTGGTGGCGTCGTGCAGCCGGGAGCCGTTCAGCACGGTCTTGATGCGCATGCGCTTCTCGATGAAGCAGTCTCCCTTGAGCACCTTTCGCATGCTTTCCACCGCGTCTTCGACGCTGGCCTCGGTCATAAACCCGACCTGGCCGGTGTTGATGGTGAACATGGGCTTCGATATCTTCCGCATGACCATCAGGATGGTGCCGTCGCCGCCGATGACCACCAGCCGGTCCACCATGTCCCCGAGCTCACGGACGGTGTAGCCCTCCCGGCCGAGCTGCGCCGCCACCTTTTTTTCCAGCAGCACGTCGTCCATCAGCTGGTATATCTGGTCGGCGACGGCAAAGGACGGCTTCGAGGGCTTACATATCATGCCCCATTTCATATGAGCACCTCCTGCACCCCCGGGCCGGAGACGGCGAGCACGCTGCTCCGCACGTCCAGGTCAAGGGGCACGTCGAGCACGTCGCCGTGGCTGTCATAGACGGCGCCGCCCGCCGCCCGGACCAGCAGGGCCCCGGCCGCGAAATCCGTCACCCGGAGATACTCGTTGGCCTGGTAGTATGCGTCCAGCGCCCCGGCGGCCACCAGCGACATCTCAAGGGCTGCGGCGCCGAGCGCCCGGATGTGGTGATGGCGGACACGCTGCCAGGTCTCCTCGGCGCCAGAGGTGCCCAGCACCAGGGAAAACAGTGGCTCCTCGCCCTGCCGGACGGAAATCGGCCGGCCGTTGCATGCAGCCCCGTTGTCCTTCTCGGCCGTGTAGGTGTCGCCGGTGGGCAGGTTGCGCACCAGGCCGAACACGATGTCGCTGAGGCGCCGCCGTCCGACGGCAATCGACGTGCAGTAAAACGGGACGCCGTTCACCGCGTTGCGGGTGCCGTCGATGGGGTCCAGCACCATGGTATACTCGCGCCCGTTGTCAACGTAGCCGGCCTCCTCGGAGAGCACGTTGACCCGGCCGTCGATGACCTTGAGGGCGACGTCCTCGGCGACCTTGTCGATGTGCTGCGTCGGGGTCCCGTCGGCTCCCATGCACACCTCGGTGCCAAACCGGTCAAAGCAGTTCTCCTGCTCCTGATGTACCACCGCCGAAATCGCGTCGGCCACGTCGATGCAGAGCTTCTTCAACAGGGCAATCGATTCCATGCGTACAGATGTAACCCTCTCTGTATATAAAGAGGTATTGGAAACCGGGATGCTAAAACGTTTTATTGCGGTGTCCATTAGCCCAGCATGGCCCGGGACTCCATCGACGACCTGCCCGTTGACGAGGGCATCCGCCGGCTCATCAAAGCGCAGGGGTACACCGAGCTGTGGCCGCCGCAGCAGCAGGGACTGCCCCCGGCATTGCAGGGGGACAGCGTCGTCCTGTCGGTGCCCACGGCCAGCGGCAAAAGCCTGGTTGCCTACCTCGCCATCGTCCAGGCCGCCCTCCAGGGCCGGAAGAGCCTGTACATCGTCCCGCTGCGGGCGCTGGCCCGGGAAAAATGGGAGGATCTCCGCCGGTACGAGGAGCTCGGCATTTCCATCGGCGTGTCCACGGGCGACTACGACGAAAGCGGCAGCCGGCTTGCAGGAAACGACATCGTCATCTGCACGTCGGAGAAAGCCGATTCATTGCTGCGGCACGGCGCCCGGTGGATAGACGACGTCGACATCGTGGTCGCGGACGAAATCCATCTCATGGACGACGCATCGCGGGGGCCGACCATGGAGATGGTGCTGTCCCGCCTCAGGATGATGCATCCCGGGCTGCAGGTCATAGCGCTCTCCGCCACCATCCAGAACGCCGAGGAAATCGCCGGCTGGCTCCAGGCCGAGCTCGTCAAGGACACCTGGCGGCCCGTGCCCCTCAGGGAGGGCGTCTTCCACGATGGTACCATCTACTACGCGGACGAGTCCACCCGGCGGATAGTGGGCACCGGCACCATCGCTCTCGTCGTCGACACCGTCGCCGATCACGGCCAGTGCTTGGTCTTCGTGAACAGCCGCCGGGCGGCGCAGCGCTTCGCCGGCAAGCTACGGGAGCACGTTGCCCCCTACATCGACGACGCACAGGCGCTGAAGCAGGCCGCCCGGGACGTGGTCGCCGGCGAGGAGAGCACCTCGGTCGCCACCAGGCTGGCCGAGTACATCCAGCAGGGCGTCGCGTTCCATCATGCAGGGCTGCGGAGCAGCCAGCGCCGCGTCATCGAGGATGCCTTCCGGGCTGGGGACATCAAATGCATCACGGCCACGCCGACGCTGGCGGCCGGGGTCAACACGCCGGCGCGCCGCGTCATCGTCAAGCATACCTACCGGTACTCGGGCGACGCGGGCTGCATGGTACCCATCCCGGTGATGGAGATAGCGCAGGCCATGGGACGGGCCGGCCGCCCCGGCTACGACGACGAGGGCGAGGCCGTCCTCGTCGCCCGGAAACAGCGGCAGCTCCAGCAGCTCAGGGAGCGCTACATCAACGCGGAGCTGGAGCCCATCCATTCCAAGCTGGGCAGCGAGCCGGCGCTCCGCATCCATGTCCTGTCGCTCATCGCCACCGACTTCGCGGTCACCCTCAGCGAGATTATCGATTTTTTCAACCGCACGTTTTACGCCCATCAGCGAGGAGTCGTTTCAGAGGGGCAGCTGGAGGACATCGTCTCCTTCCTGGAGCGGGAGGGCTTCGTCGTCAAAAAGGGCGTGTGGACGGCCACGCCGTTCGGCCGGAAGACATCCAGCCTGTACCTCGACCCGCTCTCGGCCATCAAGATGCGGGAGGCATTGGAGGCGCAGCAGGCGTCCACGTTTGCCTATCTGCATGCCATCTGCGCGGCGCCGGACATGCGCTGCCTCTACGTTTCGAGGGGCGACCGGTGGCTCGAAGACACGGTGGACGAAAACGTCTTCGCTTTGGAGGTGCCGCTGCCGATTTCGCCGGATTTTGAATGGTTCCTCGCCCAGGTGAAGACGGCGGCGCTGCTGGAGGACTGGATGCTGGAGCGGCGGGAGCAGCATCTGGTGCAAAAATACGGTGTGGGGCCCGGTGACATCCATTCCAAGGTCGAGGTCGCCGAGTGGCTGCTCCACGCGATGCGGGAGATGGCCCGTATCTTTGACTTCGATGCGGTGCCGGAGCTCACGAAGCTCATCATGCGGATGCGCTACGGCTGCAGGGAGCAGCTGCTCAACCTGGTGGAGCTCCGCAACGTCGGTCGCGTACGGGCGAGGGCGCTTTACAAGGCCGGCTTCAGGAGCGTAAACGATTTAAGGAAAGCCAGCATAGCACGGCTGCAGGAGATACCGCACATCGGTGTGGAAACCGCCACATCTATAAGGGAGCAGGTGGCATAGATGGACATCCAGATATACGGCTGCCGGGGCAGCATCCCGGACACGGAGGCATTCATCGCCGAGCTGCAGGCGTTTGCCGCATCGCACGATGTTGCATGCCAGGCGTTGGATGCCGGCGCGGTCTACGGGGCAACGCATATCCGGTCGGCGGTGCAGCACGCGGTCCGTTCGTTCCGCCGGGGCGCCATGGTGTGCAACGACCTGTCGATGGAGATACTGCTGTATGCGTCGGGCTGCCGGCAGATACGCGACGCCATCGGGCGGGCCGGCATCCGCAACGGCCCCGTGGTGCTGGTGGCGGTCGGCCGCACGGGCATCCCCGGTGCCGACGGTGACCTTCCGGACATGGCGGCGTTCATGGACGAGCATTCGCTGGCTTCCGACGACGACGTCCTGGCGGGTACCGGCGAGGTGCTCGACCGCTTTGGCATTCCCGCGGACGTATGGGAGACAATCGATACCTCTATGTATGAGGATCTCATATTGGAGCAGGTGGCGATGGTGGACCTGCACACGTAGCCACATGCCCGGATGGGGTAGCTTGGATATCCTAAAGCCCTGCGGAGGCTTGGACTCGGGTTCGAATCCCGCTCCGGGCGTTTTTCTTTTTTTTTTGCACGAACGAGTTTGGGGCATGGCGGGATACGGTGACGGGAAAACGCGTGGGCGGCTCCCGTCGTTGCCAGTTGCTATCCTGCGGGGTGCATGCATGCAGTGGTTCAATCGACCTTGAATTTACCTTGAGAAAATAGAAACATTTAAGCCTCTCCCGTCGTTGCAAAAGCATGCAGTATAAGATCACCGGTGACAACCTCCAGATTGTGACCGTTGAAATCAGCGAGGGAGAGACGGTGTACGGCGAGGCGGGCGCCATGGTCTACATGTCCCCCAACGTGGAGATGGAGGCCAAGAGCCGCGGCGGCATCCTCAAAGGGCTGGGCCGCAAGCTGGCCGGGGAAACGTTTTTCATGACCGAGTTTTCCTCCGCCGGCGGCACCGCCATCGTGGCCTTCGCCGGCAACGCACCCGGCAAGATACAGGCCCGGGACCTGTCCACGGGCACCGATTTCATAGCTCAGAAGGATGCCTTTCTCTGCGCCGACGACGCCGTCGACATGAAAATCGCCTTTCAGAAGCGGCTGGGGGCCACGTTTTTCGGCGGCGAGGGATTCATCCTCCAGCGGATGTCCGGCGACGGCACCGCCTTCGTGCACGCCTGCGGCGACTTCATCGAAATGGAGCTCGACCCGGGCCAGCGGCTCAAGGTGGACACCGGCAGCGTCGTCGGCTGGGAGGCCACCGTGGACTACGACATCGAACGGGTCAAGGGCATCAAGACAATGCTCTTCGGCGGCGAAGGACTGTTCATCACCAGGCTCGAGGGCCCTGGAAAGGTGCTGCTGCAGTCGATGACGCTGAAAAACCTGGCGATGGCCCTGGCACCCTTCCTGCCCCAGCAGGGCCAGACCTCCGGCAAATCCGGCCTGGTCGGCACGCTGATAGACGAAAGCCTGAGCTGATACCCATGCTGCGAATCGGTGCGGGAGCACTCGCCGCCCTGGGCGTCGTCCTCCTCGTGGCCTACACCATGGTCATCGTGGCCGTCGTGCTCTTCGTCATCGCGGCTGCGTTAATCGGCGTGTACATGCTGGCGGCAAAAAAACCGGAGATAGAGCGCCACGGCGACTGGACGCTGGACAAGGTACGGGAAAAAAAGGATTAGAGCAGGCCCCGTTTTTCGAGCTCGCCGCCGATGTACTGTATCGCCATCTCGACCTGCTCCCGCTTCCGGGCCCCGGTGCACACCAGCCGACCCGAGCTGAACAGCAGCACCACGACGCGGGGCTCCCGCAGCCGGTAGACAAGGCCGGGAAACTGCTCCGGTTCATATTCCACCTTTTCGAGGCCGAGCGCCAGGGCGATGGCGTGCAGGTTGAGGCTGGCGCCCAGATTGGCGGAGGCCACGATGTTCTGCACCTCCACCTGCACATCGTCATGGATGTCCGCCCCCGCCGCCGCGGCCATGTCCCGCACCTGCCGGATGGCGTGATGCACGTCCTCGCTGGTCTTGCCGCCCGTGCAGACCATCTTTCCGCTTTTGAACAGGAGCGCCGCCGTCTTTGGCTGCTTGAGACGGAGCACCAGGCCGGGAAATTTTTCCGGGTCATACTCGCTTTCCGGCAGCCCCGTGGACAGCGCTGTCAGCTCGAGCTCGTCGGCGATGGTTGTCGAGGCGACCATGTTTTCTATGCGGATGTCTGCCGGTAGATGCAGATTAGCCATCTTCATATAAAAAGCTGTGTGTTTTTGAGCGAGGC
>CAZQNC010000019.1:0-18098 GCA_964594625.1 uncultured Thermoplasmatales archaeon
CCACCTCGCCGGCATGGGGATCCATGATAATCTTGGTGATCATGATGGCCAACGGCCCCTCGGAATCACATTTAAGCATGGTCTGGCCCACCTTGGACTCCGGGTCTCCCTTCCAGATAACGGGGATACGATACTTCTGCGCCACATCCGGATTGGGCAGATGATCGATAACCATGTCCAACGCTACCTCGTGAATGGGCAGCTGCTTGGCCAGCTTCTTTTCCTCGTCGTTCTTGCAGTACTCGTAGATGTCCTTGAACGTGATACCCGTTTTCTCCATGTAGGGCTTCGAAATCGCCCAGTTGTGCAGCGAACTGCCGAAGATGACGCTGCCGTCCTCCACGCTGACCTTCCAGTCCTCCTCTTCATAGAGGTCGGGGGCCAGCTTTTTGATACGGTCGTTGACCTCGTTGATGATATTGACAAACTGGGCCTGCATCTCGTTGAAATCCATCTTCAGCTCGTTGATGAGCCGGTCGACCTTGTTGACCAGCAGCACCGGCTGCACCTTTTCCCGCAGCGCCTGCCGCAAAACCGTCTCCGTCTGCGGCATCACGCCCTCCACGGCGCAGACCACCACGATGCCGCCGTCAACCGCGCGCATCGCCCGGGTGACGTCGCCGCCGAAGTCAACGTGGCCGGGGGTATCGATCAGGTTTACCAGATACTCGTCGCCGTCAAACTCATGCACCATCGACGCCGACGCGGAATTAATCGTAATGCCGCGGTCCTGCTCCTGCTCATCGAAGTCCAGGGCAAGCTGCTCGCCGGCCAGCTCCTCAGATATCATGCCGCAGCCGGCCAGCAGGTTATCAGAAAACGTGGTCTTGCCGTGGTCGATATGGGCGATAACACCGATGTTCCGTATACGGTCCAGCTTCCGGCGCAGCTGATGCGCCTTCTTGACATTCTCTTCCTTTCGTCCCATTTATTTCACCGTGCACTCTTAGCAACCCGTTCTTTTTCGACTTTCTTGTTCACCGCGAACGACGACGGGTCATCGTTCGACGCCTTGATAATCTCGTCGGCGAGCGCCTGCTCCACGCTCCGCGTGCTCCCCGAAGAGGTATTGATAGCTCCCTTCCCCAGGTTGCGCAGCGCGATATCCAGCCGGCGCAGCGGGGCGGTGTCAACGGCCTGCGGCACGTAGATACCGGACAAAAACAGGCGGGTTGCCTCCTCGCGCGGTGCCGAGTTCTCGATGGCGCGCACCAGTACCTGGATGGGGTTCTGATCGGTCTTCTTATGGATAATCTCGAACGCGTCCCTGACCACGTTGATGGCCTTCATCTTCTTGCCCGTGTAGGGGCCCGTTCGCATGAGATTGTTGATGAGACGCTCGATGATAGAAAGATTTGCTTTCTTGAAGCGGCGGTTGGCATGCCGGGCATGCTGATGAATCTGCCTCGAGTCAAGGTTCATGTACCGGGCCAGCCCGCGGTCCTCTATGACGATGTCATCGACGTCATACTTGCCGAACAACGGAGGTATTTTTTTCTCAGGCATGATATCAGCGCACCGGTTTCTCCACTTTGCCCCTGACCAGTTCCTTCAGGGAGACATTGTTGACCTTGATAACCTTGAAACGGACGCCGGGGATGTCACCATACGATTTTCCCATGGCGCCGCCGATACCCTCGATGAGCACCTCGTCGTGCTCGTCGATAAACGTAATGGCCCGGTCGCCGGGCACGAACGCGGTCACCATCCGGCCGTTCTTGATGAGCTGCACCCTGACACATTTCCGGATAGCGGAGTTCGGCTGCTTCGCCTCGATACCCACCTTTTCTATGACGATGCCGCGTCCCTGCGGAGCTCCCTCTAAAGGGTCGGTCCGCTTTTTCAGGTTCAACGCACGGCGTTTGTACTGCATGTCCGACCAGCGGAACTTCTGGCGGTCACGTTTGAGCTTCCGAGCTGCGTTCATTCCTTTGCCCATGATTTCACCAATTTGTTCGCTAATATACTCCTCATATTTAATCATAACGGGTATGATCACGGAGCAGCGCAGGTAGCAATGCACAACCCACATTTATAAATTGCTGTCCCCATTTGGTCGACGAGGCAGGACAATGAAACAGTTCACCCTGATGGACGGAGCGATACAGGCCACCGCACATCTTGCCACGCCCGACAGATGGGTCATCTGCTCCCACGGCCTCTATTCCAGCATGGCCAGCGACAAATATGTCCAGCTGGCCGGGATGGCAAACGAGCGCGGCATATCATTGCTCCGGTTCAACCACCGGGGCTGCGGCAATAGCGACGGCGACTTTGCCGAATCAACGTTAACCAGGCGGGTCGAGGACATGCGAGCCGCCATCGAATGGGTACGGGAGACACATGGCGGGGGCATCGCGCTGTTCGGCTCCTCATTCGGCGGCATGGTCTCCATCCTCGCGGCAGATAGCGACATCCGGACGCTGGCGCTCATGTCGACGCCGTATAAAATCGAGGGGGACCTGGGGCTTGACGAGGCATTCGTGGAGGACCTGGAACGCTACAATCTGCTCGAGGGCATTGCGACGGCGCCGCCGGTGCTCATCATGCACGGCCGCACCGATGGGCTGGTGCCCGTCGAGCACGCCAGAGCGCTGCATGACCATGCACCGGCGGAGAATAAACTCGTGCTGTTCGATGCTGACCATCGTTTTTCGGATGGCGAGGTGCGCACGCGGGCGCTCGAGATGGCGCTCGACTGGATTACCGCATATTTTTAGGGAAGACGGCGTTTTCTGAGGTCGGTGACCGTCCGGCGGTCGAGCATGACGATGGCGTAGTCGATGAGCGTTTTGAGCGATGACGCAAACAGGCCGACGATGAGACCGAAGATTTGGCCGCCCATGAGCTGCCATATGATTTCTCCGATGACAGCGGGGAGTATCCAGACGGGGAGCATTATTTTCCAGCGTGGATGCAGATGGATTTTCATGCTGGTCCATCTGATGTCAGCCCGCCATACGTTGTATTTTCTGCGCATCGTCCTCCATCGGTTTTTCATGGACAATGATGTTAAATATATAAAAAAATTCCGGTTTGTTTGTGCCGCATACCGTGCAGACATCGGGCAAACGGTTGCTATCAAAACGCCGGGTAATTATATGTCCCGATGGCGTGACCAAAAAAGAGGGCGGGGCGGGAGTTGAACCCGCGTATGCGGATCTGCAGTCCGCCACCTCGCCTCTAGGTTACCCGCCCATACCGGGCCGTGCAGAGTAACATGGAGGAAGTATTTTTAACGTTTTGCTGTCTACGGCAGCACGGCAACCTTTTTTATGCCGTTTGGACATGTGGTGTGGATGCCATCGGCCGGGAATATGAGCGAGCGTGGCGCGTCGCCGCTGCCATCCGTGGTACTGGTGTCGCTGCCGCTCATCGGATGGTCGCTTGCATTCCCCCTGATAAAGATAGCGCTGGAGGAGCTCTCCTGGGTCAATCTGACGGTGCTCCGGTTTACGGTGGCCTGCACCGCGTTGCTCGTACTGCTCGGGGTGCAGCGGCATCGGTTTCCATTGCCCACCTGGCGGGAGCTGCCGGGGCTGTTTGTGCTGGGTTTTTTCGGCATCATCGTCTACCATCTCGGGCTCAACTACGGCGAGCAGTACGTGTCGCCCGGCGCGGCCAGCCTCATCGTTGCGACCATCCCCGTCTTCGTGGTCATGCTCGCCGTCGTGTTTTTGGACGAGGAGGTCAACGGCCGGAAGCTGCTGGGCATCGGGCTGTCGCTGTCGGGTGTGGTGGTGCTCACCGTGTGGGGGACCGGCACCGCGAGCGTCGAGGTTGACTACATCCTGGGCGCCATCGCTGTGCTCGTCGCCGCCGTGATGGGCGCGGTGTACACCGTGGCCGGCAAAAAAATGCTCAGCCGGTATTCGCCGCTGTCGCTGACCGTCTACGCCATGCTGCTCGGCAGCCTGGGGCTGCTTCCCGTCGTTGACGGGTCGCTGGTCAGCCAGGTGCAGCAGCTTTCATGGCAGACGGCGGGCGCTGTCCTCTTCCTGGGACTGTTTTCCACCATCGTGAGCTACGTGCTCTGGTACATGGCCCTGCACCGGCAGTCCGCTTCGTCGTTGAGCGTGTACCTCTACGTCATCCCGGTCATCGCCACCGCGTTGAGCTACGTGCTGTTCGACGACGCCATCACGCCTCTCTACCTGCTGGGCGGCATCCTGGTCATCGCCGGCGTGGCCGTCGTCAACCGGCAGCGGGCGGCCCGGCGGCCCGTCCGGTAAACAGGGCTCCGCCAACGTTTATAAAACCTGCCGGGTTGAGGCCCTACGATGCGACAGGACGGCGAGGTGGCGGCCCGTGCCGGGCTCCACCCCGATTTTGTGGAGGAAAAACGATATTTCGACGAGGGACGGGTGTACGCGGTTCAGGTGGAGCTCAACCTGGCCTGCCCCCAGGGCTGCCTGTACTGCTACGCCTCCGACGCTGACCCGCCGCTGGAGGAGATGCCCCGCGAGGATGTCATCGAAGTCGTGGATGCGGCCGCCGATATGGGCGTCCGGGCGATAGACTGGCTGGGCGGCGACCCCCTCGTGCGGGACGACTGGCATGAGCTCATGGAGTACGCACGGCGGCAGGGGCTGACCAACAACATCTGGACCAGCGGCATGCCCCTGCAGCATGAAGCGGTGGCCCGGAAGGCGGTCGAGGTCTCCCGCAGCGGCTTCATCTCGGTGCATCTCGACAGCCTCAACGAGGAAGTATACGACCGGCTGCATACAGGCAGCGCCGCCGGCAAGATACGGGCCATCCTGGCCGGGGTGGACAACGTGCAGGCAGCCGGGAAAAAGCCGGAAAACATGGTGAACTGCATCACGTTTACCCGGACGGTTGCCCGGGACGCGGCCGATACCATCCGGTATTTCCATGAGGAAAAAGGCATGCGGACCTGTCTCACCCAGATGTGTCCGACGGGGCTCGCCGAAAACCGGGACGACCTGGTGCCCTCGCTGGAGGAAATAGAGGCTGCCTGCACCGTCCGGGACAGGGTCAACTATCCCGGGTCGTCGCTGTCCATCTGCTCCATGGACACCAACAGGTACTACTGCGGCGGCATCATCTGCGTAACCGTTGACGGCGACGTGACCCCCTGCTCGGTTATCAGGGAAAGCGTCGGCAACATCCACGAGGAGCCGCTGGCGGCCATCGTCGAACGCCATCATGACACGCTGCTCTTCACCGAGCTCCGGGACAACGGCGGGCTGCCCGAAGACTGCCGGACCTGCATGCACAACGCGGTCTGCTGGGGCTGCCGCGCCGCCGCCTACTACGCCACCGGGGACGTCTGCGGAGCGGACCCCAACTGCTACCATCGCAAAGGATAAGAAGCGCTGCCGGATATGAGCAGTGGCTGTATGGCAGAGGGGCAGAAAGAAAAACGGCTTAACTACACCATCGCGGACGTCATCGACATCTACTCCGGCCCGGTCGGCGTGCTCTGGCAGATGCTGATGGGCGAGCAGATACACGTCGGCGGTGAAACGGAAACCATGGCGCTGGCATCCCGGGCCGGCATCACATCCGGGAGCCGGGTGCTCGACGTGTGCAGCGCGCTTGGCGCCCCGGACCGGCAGCTGGCTGAGCGGTACGGCTGCACCGTGGTGGGGCTCGATGCCACGGAGAAGATGGTGGAGGAGGCCAGGCGGCAGGCAGCGGCGGCTGGCATGACGGACAGGGTGTCGTTTCGGCTGGGGAACGCACTGGACATGCCGTTCAAGGGGGAGAGCTTCACGGTGGTCTGGGGGCAGGACGCCTGGTGCTACGTGACCGACAAGGACCGGCTGGTGCAGGAGGCCTACCGGGTGCTGGCGACCGGGGGGACCATCGCGTTTACCGACTGGCTGCAGGTCGGCGATATGACGCCGGGGGAATGGGAGGAGCTCAACGGGTTCATGGCCTTCCCGTACATGGAGACGTTCGACGGCTACACGGGTCTGCTCCGGCAGGCGGGTTTCGAGGCCGTCGAGACGGAAGACCATAGCCAGGATTTCGCCCGGCACTGCCACCGCTATCTGGACATGCTCCGCACCGAGCTGAAAGACCGGGTCGTCGAGGGCTACGGCATGGAGATGTACGAGGCAGCCGAGGACGGCCTCCGGAAATGGACGGCGGCAGCCGAGGACGGCATGGTGGGACGCGGCAGCTTCATCGGGAAAAAACCACGGTAGCGGGCAAGCTTTTTTGTATCCGGGCCTGTTAAAGGGCCAATGCACGGCGTCCGGGAGCAGACGGGCTGCATCCTGTTTTTTGTCAAGTACCCCGAGCAAGGCAGCGTGAAAACCCGGCTGGCCCGGGCGCTGCCCGACGGCGTCGCCGTGCAGCTGTACCGGCGGTTCGTGACCGACGTGCTGTCCATGCTCCACGACATCGAGCGGCCGGTCGTCATATGTTATACGCCTCCGGGACGAGCACAGGCGTTCCGGGACTGGCTGGGCGACGGCTACCGCTATCTGCCACAGCGGGGCAACAACCTGGGTGAACGGCTGCGGCACGGCTTTGTCGATGCCTTCTCCGTCGGCTGTAACAGCGCGGTCGCTATCGGCAGCGACAGCCCCGACCTGCCCCCGGCGTTTATACGGGAGGCGTTCGATGCCATCGGAAAAAACCAGGTGGTTATCGGACCGGCCGTGGACGGCGGCTACTACCTGATAGGATTCCCCCGGAACACGTTTATGCCGGCGGCATTCGAAGGCATCGAATGGAGCACGCCGACGGTGTACGCCGAGACGATGCGGAAAATACGGGCAGAACATGCGAGAGGGGGCATCCATGTGCTGCCGCCGTGGAAGGACGTCGACACGCTCGAGGATCTCCACGAGCTCTACCATCGGAACAGGAAAAGCCCGTATGCGACATCGGACACGATGCGCTACATTGCCAGGCGCATACTATGACCGCTGCCGTCTCGTCGCAGCGCCCCATGATATCCGTGGTGGTGCCATTTCACGCTGATGTGGACAACCTAGAGGGCATACGGGCCACGGTGGACACTGCACGCCTTCCGACGGAAACCATCTACGTCGTCGATACAGCGCTCTCCGGGATGATGCCCGCCATGCGGGAGCATGAAACCGTCATCTGCATCGAAAACCGGGGACGGGGGTACAATCTCAGGGAGGGAGCCCGGCGGGCCCGGGGGGATGTCATCGTGTTCCTGCATGCTGACACCCGGCTGCCGGACGGATGGGATATGGCCATCCGGGATGTCCTCCATGACGATGGCGCGGCCGGCGGCGCTTTTTCCCTTCGGTTTGACCGTGACAGCCCGTTTCTCCGGCTGGTGGTGCTGGCCAGCGACCTGCTCATCCATCTCATGGGCCGGTTTTCGGGCGACCGGGCCATGTTTGTCCGGGCCGGCCTGATGCAGAACCATCTCGACGTGCTCGACGTGCCCATCATGGAGGACACGGAGCTCTCCATTTTCATGCAAAAGCATGGAGAAACGGTGCTGCTCCCCGGAGAAGCGGTGACCAGCGCTGACGCCTTCGTACGTCACGGGTTCATCCGCAACACGCTGCGGATAATCCTCTGCTCGCTGTGGTATGCCGTCGGCGTCGACCTGCAGGATATCTTCGACTACTATTACCGGAGATGAACGAATGCAGCCGTCCGGGCTCCGCTATCCTTCGGCGTGCTGGAGCGCTTCCCGCGGGAAGGCCGTCTGGCGGTTGTTCTCGGTGTCCCATCCGTCCTCGAAGGTTTCGTAGTGGATTGTCCAGTTTTTGTCCTGCATCTGGTAGTTGAACGTGGCGTTGATGATATCGGAGGTCAGGGTGACGGTGTCGCCCGTCTGATATTCGCCGGTGATGTCGCCTTCGATGGTGAGCGCCCGCTGCTGCAGCGAGGCGAACTGGACGACGGTGTAGTCGTTGGTGGCGTTGTATGAAAGGCTTTGCAGCTGGTCGGTGATGGTCACGGTGTCTCCCTCGTCGAAGCTTTCGAGGTAGGTGATGGCGGTCATCGTCTGGTTGTCGACGCTCTGGCTGTAGTCGTCCCAGAACTCGGAAAAGGTCATCCCGGAGATGTTCGAGGTGTCGTCTCCTCCGTCGTCGTTGTCATCGGTGTCGTCTGTTTCGTCTATGCTTTCGATGTGCTCGATGGTCGATTGGGGGAACGGGACGCTGGTTTCGTTGGCGGCATCCCAGCCTTCCTCGAATGTTTCGTAATAATAGGTGATGGTCTGCCCTTGCTGGCTCTGCGTCATGGTCACGTTGATGATGTGGGTGGTCACCGAGACGTTATCACCCGGCGAGAACTCGCCGGTGATGTCGCCCTCAAACCTGAATGGTTGATTTGACTTCGAAGTGAACGTGACCGTCGTGCTCTGGTTTTGTTCATCGTATGTGATACTAGCAATGGTGTCCTCAATGACCAGCGTATCTCCATCGTCGACGGACCCCAGCCAAAATGTCATGGTGCCGTTCGCCTGGTCCTGGGCGGTATTGTAATCGTTTGAAAATTCCGCCACGGACATGGTCGTCGCATCTGTATCGCCATCGTCCAGGCATCCGGCGGCTGCTACCAGGGCGCAGACAAGGGCGGTTACAATAAGAGCTCGTTTCATAACGCATGCCCAAGTGTAGCATGTTATTTATATCTTGGGATGGGGCGAAATCGTTATAGATGGGCACGGCGTTCAGAATGCCGGTTAACGAGGAAAAGACGCCATGGAATATCCCTACCATCGTTTCAGACGGCAGGTCGCCGAGCAGGTCGCCGATGCGGCACGCCAGCGCTACGGATACACGGGCGACATTAAGCTGGAGAAGCCCGTCGAAGCCGAGATGGGCGACATAGCCTTTCCCTGCTTTCCGCTCGCCGCCCGGGCAAAAAAAGCGCCGGGGGCCATCGCCGATGAACTCGCCGGTGACATCTCCGGGGAATGGATTGGCCATGTCGAGGCGGTCAACGGCTACGTCAACTGTTTCATCGACGAAAAACGGCTGGCCGCCTGGCTGCCCCCGCAGGTGCTCGAGATGGATGAGCGGTACGGCGCCGGCGAGAGCAGGCGCGAGAGCATCATCGTGGAGCACACCTCGGCGAATCCCAACGGGCCATTGCACGTCGGCCGGGGGCGCAACCCCCTGCTGGGTGACACCCTGGCCCGCATTTTCCGATTCGCCGGCTATGACGTGGAAACGCAGTTTTACCTGGACGACATGGGCAAACAGGTTGCCATCCTGGCCTGGGGGCTCGAACACCTCGAGCTCGCACCTGATGCAGCGAAGCCCGACCATCGCTCCGTGGTATTCTACCAGGAGGCCAACCGGCGGATGGAGGAAGATGCGCAGGTAGGCGAGGCCATCGAGGAGCTGATACGGCACGGTGAACAGGGCGACATGGAAACGCTGGAGCGCATGGAAGCGGCGTATCGGCCGGTGCTGGACGGCATCATGCAGACCCTCAGCCGCATCAACATATCAATCGACGGCTTCATTCGTGAGTCACGGTTCGTGCTCGACGGCACCGTCAGCGACGTGATAGACCGGCTGAGCGAGACATCGTATGCGGCCCGCGATGACGACGCCCTCTACCTCGACCTGTCCTCCTTTGACATCCACGGCCGAAACCAGCGGTTTTATCTGACCCGGCGGGACGGCACCTCCCTCTATGCAACCCGGGACGTCGCCTATCATCTGTGGAAGGGGCGGCAGGCCGACCGGCTGGTCAACGTGCTGGGCGAGGACCACCGGCTGGAGGCACGGCAGGTGGAAATCGCGCTGTCGCTGCTGGATGCCCCCGCCCCGTTGAGCGTGTTTTATTCCTTTGTGTCGATGCCGGGGGGCAAAATGTCAACCCGGCGGGGCCGCGTGGTCTACCTCGACGACCTGCTGGACGAAGCGGTCATACGGGCCTACGGGGAGGTGCAGAAGCGGCGCAATCTGCCCGAGGAGCAGGCGCGGGCCATCGCCGAAAAAGTGGGGACGGGGGCGGTTCGCTACAACATCCTCAAGGTCAGCCCGGAAAAAGCCATCACCTTCCGGTGGGAGGAAGCCCTGAACTTTGACGGCCAGTCGGCGCCGTTCATCCAGTATGCATATGCACGATGCTGCTCAATTCTCGGCAAAGCAGGTGCGTCACCAGACGCGGGAGAAAGCACCCTTGTCTTCGGGCACGAGCAAGAAACCATGCTGCTCAAAACGATCGCCCGGCTTCCCGACGTGGTCGAGCAGTGCCGGGAGCGGTGCAGCCCGGCGGGGCTGGCAGAATATGCCCATGAGCTGGCATCCCGGTTCAACGGCTTCTACCGTGACTGCCGGGTCATCGGCGATGAAAACGAGGCGGCGCGGCTGGTGCTGGTGGAGGCCACCCGGGTGACATTGCACAACGTGCTCGACCTGCTGGGCATCTCTCCGCTGCCGGAGATGTAGGCTACGGGAGCTTGAAGAACCAGAGGGATGTGCTGTTGGTGGCCGTGTTGCCGGCCCTGTCGGTCGCGGACACCGTTATCTCATGTGACCCGAACAGGGGGCCCTGCAGCGACAGGCGATAGGGGGGTGCGGTCGCCGTTTCCAGCGTTTCCCCGTCCAGCGAATACGTGACCGTGTCCACGCCGGCTGCCTCATCTGTTATCTCGGCTACGACGTCGACGGCTCCCAGTGCGACGACGATGTCTGACTCCCGGGCGATGAGCTGCCGGCCGGCGATGTAGAGGCCACCCGAGGGCTGCTTGAGCGTGATGGCGGGCGGCGCGGTGTCGAGGATGCAGGCGGCGTCGGCCACGCCCGGCTCCGGCTCCGTGTAGTTGCCGTCGTGCAGGACGGTGTAAAACTCGTAGCGGCCTTCGCCTTCATCGAGCGGGACCTGCCACTGCCAGGGCTGCTCCCGGGGCTCGCCGTATGGCCGCCAGGACGCCCATTTGGTGACCGCCCGCCGGTAGAACAGCTGAAGGGTGGCATCCTTGGAATAGCCGTGGGCCGCCGCGGACACCGTGACGGTGTCATCTGTCACGTATGCCTGGTCGACGACGGCGCGCGAGGTGCCATCGAGCGATGGAAGCCGGATGGTCGGGTCGCCGAGCATGTTGTACTCGAGGAGCGTGAAATGGTCATGCGTGCTGGAAAACGGATGGCTGAGAAGGTAATCGGTCTGCGCCCGGGCGAACGTCTCGCCCAGCATCGTTACCCCGTCGCGGTAGGCCCGGTAAAACGCCATGTCCAGGGCGCCGCTCAGCCCCGTGGTGATGGCCTCGTTGAGGTAGACGTAGGCCACGCGGACGCTGCCTATATAGCCCACGGCGTTGCCCTCCAGCAGAAACATCTCTCCCAGACAGTCGGTGGTGTCGAACTGGTTGGTCGAACAGGCCATGGCAAACACGACTGGCGAGCGAGCGGGATGCAGGCTCTCGACGTCGCTGATGGACCAGCCGCCGGCCTCCCAGGCCATCCCGCCCAGGTAGCCGTGGGATGCAAAGTTGAGAAACGTGGTGCCGTCGTTGACGGCCCGCGCGACGTTTTCCGTTGAAGAGATGGCCTCGCGCGGATACACGTCCCGCTCGTAGAGCCGGGTTACGTCGAGCTGCGGTATCTCCAGCCGGAGCTGCTCTTTCAGGTAGTCTCCCTCGGATATGTCGGTATCCCAGAATAGCTCCGTACCGACGAACACGGCATCGGCGGGCGGACTGTGCGGCTCCTCGTGCTCGATGATGGCGTCAACCATCCGCTGCACGTCCCCGATGGTGTCCGCGGGCAGCCGGCCGATTGCCACGTCGGGATAGGTGTCGATGTCGTCGTCGACGCGCTCTCCAAACGTGTCGTCGCTGTCCTCGTCCCAGACGGCGAACGAGCCGTTGGCGTGGTATACGTCGGCGTAGTACAGGTCCGACGGAAACGAGCCGTCGATGGCGTCGCTGACCACGTAGCGCGTCGGGAACACGTCGGCGTCACCGACGAGCATGACATACGTGATGCCCCAGTCCTCCAGGGCGTTCTTGATGAAATACTTGACCTGCTCCGGGTTGTCACGGCCCTCCGCGCTGAAGTGGTCGCCGCGGTATATCTCGTCGAGAGTCACCAGCGTGGTGTCCAGACCATAATAGGCCTCTTTGTATTCGACCAGACGCTGCAGCGCCTCGCTGAACTGCTGTGGCGCCACGATGAGGAGGTCGTAGTCGTCGGCGGTGGGCAACGGCCGTGTCGGCTGCTCGTAGGATATTTCGACCTGGATGCTGTCCACCTGCTGAAGCATGCCGGTCTGCGGTGCATACCGGGCGGGAAACGCCTGCAGGGTGAGGAACGTGACGTGTTCGCCGTGGTGCAATCCGGCGCCGGTGTTCCACCGCACCCACTGCGAGGGATACAATCCATCGCTCTCATACACCGGGCCTTTCTCGTGTATCACCGCGGCATTCTTCACGTTGAGCGGCGTCGGCTTCGGCGCCGGGGCAATGGTGCCGTCCAGCCGCCGCGATGACATGTCACCGACCGAAACCTCGACGGCTTCTATGGTGGTTCCCAGGGGGAACGTCCAGGTGTGCGTGGCAAAGGGCAGCATGGGCTCGCCCTCGTGCTGCACCGTGGTGCAGCCGTCGACGCTCACCTGAAGCCAGTCGCCCGCCGGCATGACGGACAGCTGCCCGAACTGGAACATGGTCGCCTTGGTCGGAGATGCACCGCCATCAGACTCGACGGCGGGCAGCACCGGCAGCATCAACGCGCTAATGACGATACAAACAATTATTTTTTTCATGCTATCAGGGTCCTTTTCTGGTCATCGTTCGGGGAAAGGGAATGGTATCCTTGATGTTGTCAAGCCCGCATATCCATGCCAGCACACGTTCGACGCCCACGCCGTAGCCGGAATGCGGCACCGAGCCGTACCGGCGAAGGTCGAGATACCACTGGTATCTGTCAAGCTCCTCGCCCTCGTCCCGCAGCGCCTGGATGAGCTCGTCGGCGTCCGTGGAGCGCTGGCTGCCGCCCACGATTTCGCCGTAGCCCTCGGGGGCGATCATGTCGAAGCACAATGCCTCGTCTGGCTGCTCCGGGTCGGCGGGCTTGTAGAAGGCCATCGCCTCCCGGGGATAATGGGTGACCACCACCGGGGTGTCGAACTCCTCCATGAGCTCTTTTTCCTCGATGGTGCGAAGGTCCTTGCCGAACGCGATGTCCACGCCCCGCTCATGCAGAATCTCCAGGGCGCGGCGGTACTTGATGGTCGGCCAGTCCCTGTCCAGCATCTGCCGGAGCGGCGCCGCATCGCGGCCCAGTGCTTCGAGGTCGCCCTCGTGCTCGTCGAGGATGCGCCGCACTATGAACTTGATTTCCTCCTTCGCCATCTCAGTTACCTCGTGCAGGTCCATCCAGGCGGCTTCCATCTCCGCCATCCAGAACTCGCTGAGATGCCGGCTGGTCTTCGATTTCTCGGCCCGGAACGTCGGCGCCATGTCGTAGACGCGCTCCAGGGCGAACACGGCCGCCTCGGCGTAGAGCTGCCAGGACTGCGACAGATAGGTAACGTCGTCGTAATAATCCACCTCGAACAGGGTGGCGCCGCCCTCGCACTGCCCGGGCTGCAAAATCGGGGGATGAAACTCGTAGAAATCATGGTTGCGGAAAAACGCGTGGATGGCACCGGTCATGGTGTGCCGTATCTTCATGATGGCGGTCATTTTCCGGCTGCGCAGCCAGAGATGCCGGTTGTCCAGCAGGTGCTCCATGCTCTGGTCCTCGGTGATGGGGAAATCCTCGGCGTAGTCGACGACATGGAAGCGCGTGGCGTGTACCTCCCGGCCGCCGGGCGCCCGCTCGTCCTCGTGGATGGTGCCCTCCACCTGGACGGATGACTCGATGAGCGCGTTTTTGGCTCCTTCGAAGTCCTCGTCGGGCAGGGATGACTGCTCCGCGATGACCTGCATGATGCCGCTTTCGTCGCGGACCACCACGAAGGCCAGGCCGCCGCTGCTCCTCGTCCGGTATATCCATCCCCGGATGGCCACGTCGTCATCCTCGCTTTTTTGGAGTGCCTGAGAAATCTTGTCGTACCCTGGCATTGACGTTTAAAGCACCGCCTGCATAAAATGTTTTTGTATGGTAAAACATTTGTAGCCCCGGGCATATTGAGGCGTATGGCCCGTGTCTACTCTCCGTCGCGCATCGCCGCGTATGAGAACTGCCCGCTGAAGTTCAAGTACCGGTACGTGGACAAAAAGCCGGCGATGCGAGCCACCATCGAGGCGTTCCTGGGACGCCGGGTGCACGAAGCGCTGGAAAAATTGTACCGGGACCGACAGTTCGAGAAGACCCCCGGGGTGGATGACCTCATCTCATTTTATCACCGGCAGTGGGAGAAGGAGATGGACGACAGCATCCGCGTGGTAAAAGACGGCTACAATCAGGAAAACTATCGAAAGATGGGAGAAAAATACATCCGGCAGTACTACCGCAGCTACGAGCCCTTCGACGGCGGGACCACCATCGCCCTGGAGCAGCGGGTGCGCTTTCCCCTCGGCGACGGTTTCTCCATCATGGGCTACATCGACCGGCTGGCCGACAACGACGGCACATACGAGGTGCACGACTACAAGACGTCGCTGACGCTGCCCACCGTCGACGACCTACAGGAGGACCGGCAGCTGGCGCTGTACGCGCTGGCCGTCCGGCACATGTATGACGACGCGGACGACGTGGAGCTGGTCTGGCATTACGTGGCCTTTGACAAGGAGCTGCGCGTGCAGAAGAGCGACGGGGAACTGCAGAAGGTGCAGCGGGAGACCCTGCAGGCGGTCAGGGACATCGAGACGGCCATCCGTCGGGGTGACTTTGAGGCGCGGGAGTCGGGGCTCTGCCCCTACTGCGAGTATCAGCCGCTCTGTCCATTGTTCAAGCACAAGTACCAGGTTGACGAGCTGCCGGCGGAGGATGCCCGGGAGGAGGACGGCCGGGCACTGGTGAACCGCTACGCTGAGCTGAAAAACAAGATAGCGGAGCTCGAGCAGCTCAAGGATGACGTAAAGGAACGGCTGGTCCGCTACGCGGAGAGCAACGACGCGCAGTACGTGTACGGCAGCGACCGTATCGCCAACGTCAAGGTCTACCACAACCCGTGGTTTCCCAACCAGGATGACCCTGAACGCGAGGCGTTCGAGTCATTGCTGCGGGAACAGGGACTCTTTGACGATTACACCCGGCTGGACACCTTTGCATTGTCCAAGGCGTTCCAGAAAAACCAGCTGCCCGACGACGCCGCCAAAAAGCTGGAGCCATATGTGACCACCAGGACCGTGGAGCGCATCTACCTCCGGCAACGTGACCGGGACTGATTTTTTGTCCGTCCGTTGGCAACGTCTATATAGCGTGCCGTGATGGAGAACCATGAGCTGGATAGAGACCGTCGACGACGAGGATGCCACCGGGCCGCTCAGGGAGAGCTACGACCTGGCGAAGGATCGTCGGGGTAAGCTGTCCAACATCATGCGGGTGCAGAGCCTGAACCCGGAGGCGATGCAGGCGCATCTCGACCTCTACATGTCCGTCATGTTCGGCTCGTCGGGGCTCTCGCGGATGGAACGCGAGCTCATCGCCCTGGCGGTGTCGGCGGCCAACGGCTGCCCCTACTGTGTCCGGCATCATGCGGAGGCGCTCGAGCATTACTGGAAAGAAACCGGGCGGGTGCAGCGGTTCATCGACGACCCCGCCTCGGTTGACCTTTCGGAACGGCAGCGATGCATGGTCGAGTATGCACGAGCCCTGACCCTGCAGCCGAGCGAGATGAACGAGGATGCAGTGACGCGGATGCGGGGGCAGGGGCTGTCCGACGGGGACATCCTGACGGTCAACCTCGTCGTCAGCTATTTCAACTTTGTGAACCGCATCGCGCTGGGCCTGGGCGTTGAGTTCACGGAGACGGAGGCGGCCGGCTACCGGTACTGAGTCAGAATATTTTGATGAGCTCCTGCTCGGCGAAGGCCTCGTTGCCGGCGCCGTCGAACACGTAGGCCCGGATCTTGCGTATGCCGGCTGAGCTATGGCCGGTCCACGTCCATTCGTATGGCGCAGCGGTATCCGTAAACCGTTTTTCTCCGTGGCAGCCGAAGCCAATCCAGAATTCAACCCGGTCGATACCCGATTCCTCGTCCCATGCGTCAGCGGTGATGGTCAGGTCGCCAATGGACACGGTTCGCCCTTCCAGGGGCATGATGTCGCGGTTGAACAGGTAGAGGCGGCCGTCCACTGGCCGTTCCAGCGACACCTCCGGTGCCGTGGAATCCCCTGCCCGTACCGCATGGGCTCCGAGCGGGATAGCACCTGAAAGCAGGAACAGGATACAGACGGCAACAACGGGATGCTGTTTCATCAACGCATACATCACAGCGTTTTATAAAAACGTTGAGATGGTCGAAAAACTATATAAAAACGGCGGCGATGTTTGTGACGACCATGCATACAGCTTCCAACTACAGACTTCTTTTTGCCGTAGTGACCGTCGGCGTGCTGCTGGGAACCGGCGTCACCGGAGCCATCGGCCAGGACTCGTCAGCGCTGTCCGCATCCGTGGAGACGGTGATGGATGGGGTCAACGAAACCGCTATCAGGGGGTACATAGAAACCATCCAGGGCTACGGCCCGCATACCACGGGGTCGGACGCCTGCCGGGAGCTCAAACGGTACCTTGCCGGCGAACTACGCGAGGCGGGCCTGCAGGTGTCGCTGCACAACTGGACACGGGGCGGCTATCAGGGACAGAACATCGTCGCCACCCTTCCCGGCGCCCAGCCGGACGGAGACGTGTTCATCGTATCGGCACATTACGACAGCGCTCCCACCTCGCCGGGCGCCGACGACGACGGCTCCGGCGTGGCCGCATGCCTGGCCATGGCCCATGCCATGAGCGGCTATCGCTTCAACGCTACCGTCCGCTTCGTTTTGTTTTCAGGGGAGGAACAGGGAACCCTGGGCAGCCTGTCCTACGCCCGGGACATGTACCGTCAAGGGGAGCATGTAACCGGCGTGGTGAACCTGGACGGCATCGGGCACAATGAGACGGCGAGCGGGGCCCACAAGGTCATCGTGTACGAGGAGGCGTCGTCAGCCTGGCTCGGCGCGGCGCTGGACCAGGTGGCAGCTGGCTATCCTGAGCTGGCGATAACGCCCGTGCGGCTGCCGAACACCGGGTACAGCGACCATAACTCGTTTCTTGCCTACGGCTACGAGGCGCTGCAGCTGGAGGAATACGAGTACAACGACCGGTTTCATACCCCGAACGACACCATCGACCGGGTGAACACGGCCTACGTGACCCGTATCGCGCGGCTGGTGGCGAGCAGCCTGGTGACGCTGGCCGAGAATGGCAAGGCGGTGCAGGCGTCGTTTGTGTCGCCGGAGCGTGACGCGCTGTACGTGTTCGGCGCTAAGCTGCTCTCCCTTGACCGGGGTTTCGTGCTCGGCCTCGGACAGCTCACGTTCACCGTCGAAGTTCAGGCCGGTGACCCGGTAGGGGATGTCACGTTTTATCTGGACGGCATCCAGCAGCACGTGGACAGCGAGGCACCCTACCAGTGGACCTGCCGGCAGCTGCTGCTCTGGAATCACCAGGTGACGGCCACCGTCGACAGCGGCAGCGATACCGACATCGTCGAGATGGACGTCGGCCTGCACATGCTGTAGCACCATGCCCACGGCCCGGACCTGCAGAGACATCGTCGCCTGGCTGAAAGGCGCTGGGCAGCCAGAAAAACATGGAGGGTATGCGGCGCTACGATATCAGCGGGGCCTACGGCGTCCGCATCCCCGACCTTCGCATGATGGCACGAGATATCGGCCGTGACCACCAGCTGGCGCTGGCGCTCTGGAACGTCCCCGCGAGAGGGAGACCCGCATCCTGGCCAGCATGATAGATGAACCCGGAGCTGCCACCCGGAGGCAGATGGAAAACTGGGCCGGCTCGTTCAACACCTGGGAGATATGCGACCAGTGCTGCATGAACCTTTTCCGGAAGACAGCCGAAGCCCCGGCCATGGCGCTGGCCTGGAGCCGCCGCCGGGAGAAATACGTGAAGCGTGCCGGCTATGTTTTGATGGCCATGCTCGCCGTCCCATCGTGAAATAGGGGCTGCGCCCCTATAACCCCATTCCGCCTTCGTTCCTCGGCACG
>CAZQNC010000020.1:0-17298 GCA_964594625.1 uncultured Thermoplasmatales archaeon
AGCATAAGAGGCTCTGGACCTCTTGACGGCAGTTCGAATCTGCCCGGGGCTGTCCTTTCGCCTGCCGTATGGCGGGCGTGGCGTGCGAGGGAGACCGACCATGGAGACATCTGATTCCGAGGGCCGAGATTTCATACGTACCATCATCGACGAGGACCTGGAAACCGGGACATATGACGGGCGGGTGCACACCCGGTTTCCGCCGGAGCCCAACGGGTACCTGCACATCGGGCATGCGAAGTCCATCTGCCTGAACTTTGGTATCGCGGAGGAGTACGGCGGGAAATGCAACCTCCGGTTTGATGATACCAATCCTATCAAGGAGGCGGAGGAATATGTGGAGTCCATCATCGAGGATGTCCGGTGGCTGGGCTTTGACTGGGAGGACCGGCTGTTTTTTGCTTCGGACTACTATGACCAGATGTATGATTACGCGGTGCAGCTGGTGGAGCAGGGAGACGCCTACGTGGACGATCTGGCGGCTGAGGAGATACGTCGCTACCGGGGGACGCTGACGAAGCCCGGTAAGAACAGTCCCTATCGGGACCGGGCGGTGGAGGACAACCTGGACCTGCTGGAGCGGATGAAGGCGGGGGAGTACGGGGACGGCGAGAAGGTGTTGCGGGCCAAGATCGATATGGCGCATCCGAACATGAACATGCGTGACCCGGTGATGTACCGGATATTGCATGCCTCGCATCATCGGACGGGCGACAAGTGGTGTATCTATCCCACCTATGACTGGGCGCACGGTCTGGAGGATTCCATCGAGCATATTACGCATTCCATCTGTACGCTGGAGTTTGAAAACCATCGTCCATTGTATGACTGGTTCCTGGACCGCCTGGACGTGTATCATCCGCAGCAGATAGAGTTTGCGCCGCTCAGCCTGACGCATACGGTGATGAGCAAGCGGAAGCTCCGGATGCTGGTCGAAGCCGGGCAGGTTGACGGATGGGATGACCCGCGGCTCCCGACGATACGGGGCATGCGCCGCCGTGGCTATCCGCCGGCTGCCATCCGCACGTTTTGCAGCCGTATCGGGGTGTCGAAGACGCTGAGCACCATCCCCGTCGAGTTTTTGGAGCACTGCGTCCGGGAGCAGCTCAACCGGACGGCGACCCGTTACATGGGCGTGCTGCATCCCCTTCGCCTGGTCATCGAGAATCTCCCAGAAGGAGACGTGCAGATGATGGACGTGGTGAACAACCCGGAGAACCCGGCTGCCGGGACGCGGAAGGTGCCGTTTTCCCGGGAGGTGTACATCGAGCGCGGTGATTTCCGGGAGAAACCGTCGAAAAAGTTTTACCGGCTGGCGCCGGGCCGCGAGGTCCGCCTGCGGAACGCCTACCTGGTGACCTGCCATGACGTGGTCAAAGAGGGCGGGGAGGTCGTCGAGCTTCGCTGCACCGTGGACCCGGAGAGCAAGGGGGGCGACGCTCCGGATGGACGGCGGGTGAAGGCCACGCTGCACTGGGTGCCCGCGGTGCATGCAACTGAGGCGGAGTTCCGGGTTTACAACACGTTGTTCGATGTGGAGGACCCGGCCGGAGAGGAGGACGACTTCCGGGAGTATCTCAACCCGGATTCGCTCGAGGTGGTGTCGCATGCGATGGCTGAACCGGCGGTATGCGAGCTCACCCCGTTTGACCGGTTTCAGTTTCTGCGCCTCGGCTATTTCTCCATCGACCCGGATACCACCGACGACCAGCTGGTTATCAACCAGACGGTGGAGCTCCGTGACACCTGGGCCCGGATAAAAAAGCAGCGCCAGCAGTAGACGTTATTCGTGTATCTCCCCTTTTTCGACGACGTTGACCACGACGTTTTTTATCCGGTCGACGGCGCGGGCTGTCTCCCCGAGCTCTTTGTCGATGTCCTCCGATGCCTTGAGGCGCGCCAGCTCGAGGTTGCCCTCGGCGATGCAGATGGGGTTGAAAAAATAGTGGGCGGTGTCCCGCTTGAAGCACATTTCTTTTTCGAGTGCTCGCTGTTTTTCGTCGCTGAGCATGCCGACGAGGGCGGCGACGATCACGAAGAGCATGGCTTCTATCAGGCTGGAGAAAATGTCTTCCTGCGGGCTCCCCGTCAGGGCGGCGATGCTGATGATCGCGCCTCCGAGGAAGGCGGCGACAGTGACGCCTTTTTTGCCCCACCAGAACGTGCCGAGCACGATGGGCAGGTACAGGAAGTGCATGTAGAAGACGTATTCTTCGAGCTCCGACCGGTATACCGATACCAGGAACAGCGAGAAGACGACGAGGAAGACGACCGTGAGTACCTTGATGGTTTCCTCCAGTCGTTCGCCGAACAAACGGTTTTCGGGCTGATACGATGTGCCCATGCTATCGGGCCATAAGTGGATGCAACCTATTTAAAACATTCTTTTTTATCTGAGGGATGCCATCGTTGCATCGGCGCCGAGTTCTTCTTCGATGGCCATGAGACGGTTGTATTTCGCGGTGCGCTCCCCCCGGCAGGGCGCCCCGGCTTTTATCTGCCCCGTCCCGAGTGCGACGGCCAGATCCGCGATGAATGCATCGCAGGTGTCGCCCGAGCGATGGCTGACCATGACCCGGTAGCCGTTGTCATGGCAGCGCTGTGCAACCCGGATGGTCTCGGTGAGCGTTCCGATCTGGTTGGGCTTGAGCAGCAACGCGTTGCAGGCCCCCTGCTCGATGCCCCGGCTGAGCAACGTTATGTTGGTGACGAACAGGTCGTCGCCCACGATCTGCAGGCGGTCGCCCAATGCCGCGGTCATGGCGACGAAGCCCTCCCAGTCGTTTTCGGCGAAGGCATCCTCGACGGATATGATGGGGTAGCTGTCGGCGAGCCGCTCGTAGTAGGCCAGGAGCTCCTCCCGGGTGAGCCATCGCCCCAGCTCGTAGCGTCCCTTATGGTAAAAGCTGGTTGCGGCGGCGTCCAGCGCCAGCAGCATCTCATCCTCGTACCCGTTTTTCTCGATTGCCGTTACGATGAGATCCAGCGCTTCCTCGGTGCTGCTGAGCGGCGGAGCGAAGCCGCCCTCGTCGCCCACGTTGACGCCGGGGCTGCCGTAGCGCCGCGTGAGAAGCGCTTTGAGCGTATGGTAGACCTCGCTGCACATCTGCACCGCCTCCGTGAAGCTTTGAGCGCCGACCGGGGTGATCATGTGCTCCTGGATGGCGAGGTCGTTGCCGGCGTGCTCTCCGCCGTTTATCACGTTCATATAGGGCGCGGGCATGACTCGTTTTTCGCCGAGGGAGGCGTAGAGGGGCAGCTGGCTGCGGGCTGCGGCGGCGCGGGCGCAGGCCAGGGAGACGGCCAGGATGGCGTTGGCGCCCAGCGATGCTTTGGTGTCGGTGCCGTCCAGCTCGAGCATCGTTTGGTCGACGGCCTGCTGGTCGCGGGCGTCCATGCCCGTGATGGCTGGCGCGATGGTGTCGGTTATGTTGGCTATCGCCCGGGATACGCCTTTGCCGTGGAAAGCATCGCCGTTGTCGCGGAGCTCGACGGCCTCCCGCGTGCCGGTGGAGGCCCCGGAGGGCACCATGGCGCTCCCCGTGCATTCTCCAGCCGTAACAGTTGCCTCTACCGTGGGGTTGCCCCGGCTGTCGAGCACCCATCTGGCGGTGATGTCACTGATGGTACCGTCGGTCATAGCCTATATAATACGGGGGGCATAATTATATGCTTTGTCGCCGCTGGCTCGTCCTTTGTCATTCGCCGTCGATTATCTCTTTGAGCTCATCGAGGCTGTGGACGGTGTAGTCGGCCATGTCCTGGTAGCCGGCGTCGTGGTTGTGCTGGTTGACGAGGAGGACGGTGGGCGTGCCGGCGTTTTGCCCGGCCATGAGGTCCCAGCGGAAGTCGCCGACGAAGAGCATCTCATGCGGGGGAACGTCGAGCCGGCGGGCGAGCAGCAGCAATGGGGCACCCGAGGGCTTTGGAGGCGCGTCCTCCCGCCCGACGATGGCCGGGATGGGAATGCCGAGTTTTTCGATGACCTGGCGGGCGTGGCGGCCGGATGCCCGGGTGACAATGCCCGTCTTGATGCCCTGTTTGTCGAAGAAGGTAAGGAGGTCGTGGAGCCCGGGGGCCAGGGTGCAGTCCTCCAGGATGCTGTCCTCGTAGTCGTCGAGTATCCGGCGGCATCGCTGTCGTTCCACCTCGTCCAGCCCGTCGATGTACCGGAGCACGTCTCGCTCATCGCAGTCAAGACGCTCCCGGAACGGGGTGAAGCGCACCCCGGTTTCGGCCAGGGTGCCGTCGAGGTCGAAGGCCACGGCCTGCACGTCCATGTTTCCGGTATCGCCGTCTGCATATAAAGCATTCGTTGCCATAAGTTTTTAAAGAGATGGCTGCTTTTCGGGTGTGCATCCGTTTGTGCAGCGACTGCGGGCCTTCGCCGGCCGGCTCCGCCGGTCGCCCCGCCTGCTGGGAGCGCTTGTCGTGCTCGCCGTGCTTATCTTTGTGGTTCTGTTCGCCCTGATGATGGTGACCACGCCGGAGCATTCGTTTACGGTGACCTGTGTGGAATGCAACGGCCGGTATGGCGACCTGGTGGTGGTGGAGGGCGACGGGATGGTGACCCGGCATGTCGAGGCGGTGGTGCGGGTGTCCGACGAGGACGGCCTGGCGGTGGCGAACGCGTCGGTGACCCTGGAATCAGGTGACGAGGAGAGGGAGGCGGAGACCAATATGTCGGGTATGGCCAGGCTGGCGGTCAATGTCACGCTGCCCGCGGACGTGATGCAGACGTATCTCTCTCTTTCGGCGTCCAAGTCGAATTTTCATGACTACGACAGCGACGCCATCGTGACCGTGGTGCGGCAGTGAAAGCTTTATTAGCATCGGATGTTTCACCAGGCGATGGACGACGACCTCGACAGCCTGGGTGTGCCGCCGTCGGACCGGAAAAAGCTGGAGTCGATGGGGCTGACGTCGCTGGAGCAGATAGCGCTTTTGACGCATAAAAAGCTGGGGATGCGCCGGGGCAAGGCGAACACGATTATCCGGCGGGCGCGCAACATCCTGGCGCATCGTCATGTCAGGGCTATCGAGGTTGACGATGACGTCATCCGGGTGGGGGTCTCCTCGCTGTCCCGGCCTGTCGTCACGGCGGTGCTGGACGTCGTCGGCGTCTACGAGGCCTCGCCGGGTGCCGCGTCGATGGATAAGGAGGACGGCGCGCTTGTGTTGCGGCGGGAGAGCGCTGCGTTTGACGGCATCGTGGAGCACGCGAAGGTGCAGCGGGAGGTGCTGGCTGGTGGTGAAGTGGCTGGCCGGGGCAGGCAGCGGCCGCTCGGCGAGGACGAGGTCCGGCTGTTTGCCCGTGAGCGGGGCTTCGACGGCTTCTGGCGCCAGGTTTTCAAGGAGATACGGGGGAACGAGGTGATGAAGCAGGCGCTGTCGGTGAGCCTGTTTTCGACGTTCCGGGAGCCGGTGCACACCATTGTTATCGGTGAGCCGGGGAGCAGCAAGACCCTGGCGAAGGAGATCATCGAGCGGAATTTTCGTGATGTGACCACGGTGGGGGCGAACACGACCCGGGCGGGCCTGGTCATCAACCTGGCCACCGGCGAGATGGGCGCCCTGGCGTATTCGGATGGCAAGGTGGTGCTGGCGGATGAGCTGGATAAGATCCCGGATGAGGACATCGAGCACTGCTACGAGCTTTTGTCGAACGGCCGGTGCAGCGTGCATTCGGCGAAGGTGCACGAGGAGATTGAGAGCCATTTTGTCATGATTTCGTTTGCGAATCCGTCGTCGCAGGTGTTTCGCGACGCTCCTATCCGGGACATTCCGCTGCCGCCGCTGCTGATGAGCCGCTTCGCCTTGATTGCGCGGACGGAGGCCATCGACCGGGATACCCGCTTTGACCTTTTCAAGCAGAAGTTTTATGGGAGCGGGGAGCTGCAGGAGAAATCGGCCTTGTACAATCGGTGGGTGGAGTTCGCCCGGATGCATCAGCCGGATATCGTTGCCTCGGGCGAGGCCGTGGAGGCCTATCTATCGGGGGTGAACGATCTGGTGGAGGAGCATTATCATACCAATCTGCGGCGCGACCTGCGCATGGGTGATTACATCCGGCGGGTGCCGCAGGCGATTGCCCGGGCGTCGTTCGGCGACGTGTCGGATGAGACGCTGGCCGCGGCGGAGCATCTTTTCCGCACCTCGATGGAAAGCTGGCGGTAGCTAGAGGAGCAGTCCTTTGGCGTCTAGTTCCTGTTTGACGGCGTTGATGGCCTCGGTGACCTGCTCGGGTTTGCGGGCGCCGGTGCAGACGACTTTGCCGGAGCTGAAGAGGAGCAGGACGACGCCGAGGTCTTTCATCCGGTAGACGATGCCGGGGAAGATCTCTGGCTCGTATTCGGTGTTTTCGAGCCCGACGGCGAGGGCGGTGCTGACCAGGTTGAGCTCGCCGTGGAGGTCGCCGGAGGCGACGATGTTCTGGACGGCGATTTCGGGGTCGTTGATGACGTCGATGCCGACCTTGCTGAGGCGGTCGCAGACCTGCTGCATGCTTTTTTTGATGTCGTCGAGGTTTTTGGCGCCGGTGCAGACGACCTTGCCGCTCCGGAACAGTAAAAAGGCGGTCTTTGGCTGTTTTATGCGGAGCACCAGTCCGGGGAACACCTCGGGGTTGTAGGTGGTGTCGGGGACCGCGTCGTCGATGCTGCGCAGGTCGAGGTTGTCGGCGATGGTGGTGGAAGCAACGATGTTCTGGATTTGTATGTCCGTCATGAGGATACATGCGTTTCATGACAATAAATGTTTCTGTCACCATGATGTATGGGGGAGGGGCGGAAGGGGCGAGGGGAAAAAGGATACCCCTTCCGATGCCCGTGTACCTGCCTGTGCCCGTTTTAGGGCGCTATATCGACATGCAGGCTGTACAGTATATTGATTGCCCGGCCCAATATATATCTTACCGAAATATATTATATTGGTATATATAGATGCGGCGGCTTGGGCTGGCCGATGTACGCAGCCCGACCGACGGGACGGTCTTCTCTGGCAATTATGGAAAACTTAATAAGGCCTGCGGCGATACCATGCTGGTGAGATAAACATGGCTATGGGATTCATCCTTATCTCCACGGCACCCGCCAGGGAGCACGAGGTGTACAGCGAGCTCCTCAAGATAGAGGAAATCGTTGAGCTGCACCCGCTCTTCGGAGAATACGACCTCATAGCCAAGGTGGAAGCGGAGGATTTTGACACCCTGGGAAAAATCGTGGTGGATAAGATTCGGGCCATAGAAGGGGTGGCCGACACAAAAACCCTCACCGGAACAAAATTCTAAGGAGGAAAAAATATGGAACCATGGTTACAACTGTTTGTGAGCATGCTGATGCTGGTATTCGCCATCGGTGCAATCATCGCAGGACTGTTCACCGCCTACTTCGGCTCCGGCAAAAGCCGCGCCATCGGCGGCATACTGCTGCTGATCGGTCTCATCGTGGCCTTCCTGTTCTACAACTACAGCGGTGACAGCGCCATCTGGGGCAACCCAGAATGGACATGGGACGCCGTCAAATGGGGCGTCTCCTCGGTCATCGGTGCCATCGTCGGCGCGCTCGTCGCGCTGGGCGTGTTCCTGGCCGGCATCATGAAGGCGTAATCGGCGCGGTTCATGCAGCGTAATCGATAATCGTTAATAGCCGCAGGCATATGCAGAGACGTGAGCGACCGCTACCCGCGCCTCGTTTCTCTTCTCTCCGATGGCGACGCCGTCGCCGTCGCGCTGTCCGGAGGCGTGGACAGCGCTCTGGTCGCCGCTGCAGCCGTGGACGCCGATATCGAGGCGATGGCCGTCACCATTTTTTCACCTGTCTTCGCTGGATGGCAGCGCCGGCAGGCCTCGGATGTGGCAGCGGAGATTGGCATCCGGCACGTCGTGGTTGAAACAGAATGGCTTCCCCCGACCGGGGAGAACCGCTGCGCCCAGTGCAAACGGGAGATGGCCCGATTATGGAAGCAGACGGCGGCGGCGCACGGCTTTTCCACCGTCGCGGACGGGGTCACCGCCGCCGACCTGGCCAATCCCGCCAGGCCGGGCGCCCGGGTGGCCACCGAAGCCGGTATCTGGCATCCCCTGGCCGAGCTCGAGCTGTCCGAGGCGGACATCCGCGAGATGGCGCACGAGCAGGGGCTCTCTGTCTGGAACATGCCGTCGGAGGCCTGCCTGGCCAGCCGGCTGCCGCCGGATGAGCCCGTCACCCTGGGAAAACTCCGGAGGATAGCGGATGCGGAACAGCTGCTGCGGGAGATATCGCCGCGGGTCAGGGCCCGGATGCACGGCGACCTGGTCCGGATAGAGCTGCCATCCGAGCTGTTCGAGGCGGTGCTAAAGCAGCGCGATGCCATCGTTGCGGGAATGCTCGACCTGGGCTTCCGCTACGTGACGCTCGACCTGCAGGGTTTCCGCCACGGCAGCATGCACCCTCGCTAGGGCTATGCCATCTTGCCGAACAGGGCCATGGCCAGGATGGTCACGATGCTGAAAAACGCCACGGCGGTGGGCAGCGCCTGCCCCAGGCCGTACAGGTATTCCACCCTGTCGTCGCCTTCGTCGATGCCGTTGGCGAACCGGACGAGCAGGAAGATGAGCTCGATGACGTAGATGCCGATGACCAGGACGAAGTACTCCGGGCGGACGTCAAAGGACACGCCTGATATCCCCGAGAGGGCGCCCATGGGCGTGTCCTCGGGCATACCGCTCAGGTCTATGTTCCCGAGCACGACGGAGATGAGCTTGGTGATACCCAGGGTTACGCCGGCTATCATCGGCGCGAAAAGGGTGGCCGTGGACCTGAGCGTCGAGGTGAGCGTGCCCAGCGACTGCTTGATGCCCTTTTCCACGTCCTGCAGCTGCTTGAGATGCTCCGCGATTTTCACGATGGCGTTGCCCGCGGCCTCATGGCTCTTCTGCACGCCCTCTACGAACAGGCGCATGACCGCCCGGATGCGATCCGAGTAGACGTGCTTCAGCGAGCCGTATTCGTCGTCGAACAATGCCTCCCGGAGATTGGTGCGAATGGCGGTGAGATTGAACGCGGTGCGGGCAAAGATGCTCCCCATCTTGGAGCCCTTGAGCGTCTGCGATGCATACTGGAAGGCGTCCTCCGCCGGCTTTCCCTCGGTGATCCGCTTCCCGATGACGTACAACGAGTCGGCGAACTCCCGTTCCATGGCCTTGATTTCGTCCCTGGTCTTCTTGTAGGGCCGGTAGGTGCCCAGGCAGTAGATGCCGACGGCGGCGGCGACGCCCCACAGGATGAACAATGTTACGGGGAAATACTCGTTGAGCCCGCCCTGGCTGGCCGGCTTCGCCAGAAACGACAGCAGGGTGCCCTCGAAGGAAAACACGGGGAGGAGCATGAACACCACGCCGGGTAGCGCGATGGCCGCGCCGATGCCGACCGCCGTTGCCAGGTTCGCCCGCTTGTTGACGTTTTCCACCGCCGGGTGGTCGTCCGGGATGGACGGCGGGTTGAACGTGGCCGGCCGGGACCGCAATACCTTCCGGATGTAGGCGAACAATGCCAGGGGCAGCAGGATGTCGTAGAGCAAAAAAATCTGGACGAGGGAGAGCCGGAGCCCGACCAGTGAGGCGGCGGGCATCATGGCGATGAGCGCCAGGGGTATCATGACCCCGATGGAATAGATGACCAGCGTGGGCTGATGCAGCTGCTGGGCAAACGAGGTCATGCTGCTCCGGGTGCCCTCCATCACCAGGGAGAGCGACCGGTTCAACGTCATGTTGCGGGCATCCTGGCTGTTCTCCCGGACGGCGCTCCGCACCAGGTGCAGCGCCCGCTTGAGGTAGTCGCTCCATTTGCCCCACATGTCGGCGAAGGCGGTGACGGCGTCGTCGACGCTGTGGTAGACCCGGATCTCCAGGTCCCAGATGAGCTTGCGCATGTCCCTGCCCAGCGAGGTGTGGGACTCCCGGGCGGCGAAGCGAAGCCCGTCCTCCATGTTGGGCACCAGCTTCAGGTACATCACGATGTAGCTCAATACCTCGGGGATGTCGCCCAGCGAGTGGACCTTCATGTGCCGGGCCAGGCTCTTCGGGTACTCGCTCAGGAACTGCAGGGCGGCCAGCGGCAGCCCCAGGGTGACCGCGACCAGGAGCACGAGCGTCAGGCCGCCCACGGCCCCGAGGGAAAAGCCATACATGGCAAAGATGGCGACGTCGATGAGCAGCCCCGCCAGTGCCGCCACCAATGCCCCGGCGTAGGAGCACAGCAGCACCTCGTAGGGCTCGAGTTCGAGGCCGGTGAAGTTGAGCGCGTCGATGAACGCGTCGGACACATTGCCGCGGGCTTTCCGCCTGAACGCGTCGAGGTCGCCGGCCAGCCAGGAAAAATGTGTGACGGCCATGCCGCACAGCCGCTCATACCACGCAGTCATCGTATCCGGCCCGCGTACTCCCTGAACCAGCGCATCCAGTTTTCCTTGACCTCCTCGTAGTCGGGCGTGCCGTGCTCCCGCCGGCTTTCCTCGGTGGCGATCCAGAAGGCGTTGTTGGCGTCGCGGACCGCCCGTGCCTCCAAAAGCTGCGGCGTATGCTCGCCGTACTGGACCATGGTCTTCCGGATGTCGGCGCGGAGGGCGATGTTGTCGATGGCCCGCTCGATGTCCATGCCCCATTCCCGGGCGATGCGGCCGATGACCTCGGACTGGCCCATGTCGAGCAGGTCCGTCGCTTCAAGCCGGTCGCGGGCGGCGTTGTACCGCATGATGTCCGCGAACACGCTGTCGGGGTCCACGTCGCCGCTCCAGCCCGCCTTGGATATCTCGGAGACCTGTATCACCCGCCGCCGTTTCTCCATGCCCCCGCCGATGCGGATGGGCGCCGCGATGGCGACCACGTCGGTGGCCTTGAACGAGGTGGGGGCGACGCCGATGTCGTAGACGATGCGCTCGAACACGTCCCTCGTGGTGGCGCCGTGAATGGTGCCCAGGATGAGGTTGCCGGCGGCGCCCACCCGCATGGCCTCGAACAGTACCTTGGTTTCCTCGCCGCGGACCTCGCCCAGGATGAGCACCGACTCGCCGAGTCGCAACGCGGTGCGGAGCGCCGTCTTGGGGTCGACGCCGGTCTGGCCGCCCGCGGTGATGGGCTGGGTGACCAGGGACTGCACCTTGTAGCCCAGGCCTTGTAATCTGTCGACGGGGAGCTCCGGCGTGTCCTCCAGGGTGAGGATGCGGTAGCGCTGCGGTATCTCGAGCAGCAGGGCGGAGAGCAGCGACGTTTTCCCGGAGCCGCGGCTGCCGGCGATGAGCATCGACGCCTGCCCGTCGACGAGGAAGCTCAGCAGCCCGGCGGCCATCGGGGTGAACATGTCGTATTTGATGAACTTGGGCAGCGTCCAGGGCGTGGTGCTGTGCCGCCGGATGGCGAACGCGACGCCTTTCTCGGTCAATGGCGGCGAGATGGCGGCGATGCGGGCGTCGTAGGCGTCCAGGCTCATGTCCAGGATGGGCGCTCCCTCGGAGAACGGGCGGCCGCTGAGGCTGCGGAAGCGCGATGACAGGCTTTCCACGTCTCCCTCTGAGAAATAGATGTTGGAGGTGTACTCCTCGCCGTCGACGATGAGGTGCAGCGGGTTGTTGACCACGGGGGCGTTGATGTAGATGTCCTGTATCCGCTCGTCGAGCAGCAGGTCTTCGAGGATGCCGAGGCCGGCGGTGTACTTGGCGAAGATGTCGGACAGTGTCTCCAGCCGCTCCCGGGTCAGCGACATGTCCATCTCGCTGGCGACGTCGGTGATTTTTTCCCGGCCGTATTTAAGAAAATATTCCCTCGCCGTTGCGGGGTCCATGAACGATGACTCGGACGGGCGATGCCGGGCCAGGCTTTTTTTGACCCGCTGCAGGAGCTGCAACTCCCGGTCCGGCAGGTTGTACTCCGACGGGATCACGAAATACATTTTTTCCGGCCTGGACTGCAGCGCGTAGAGGGACACGTCGAGCGGTCGCCCGCCCTCCCGCTGCACCTTGTACTTTCGGATGAAGACCGCGTCGGAGGGCGGCGTCAGCCGGATGTAGGTGTCGAAGAACATGGGGCGGACGTAGGGCTGAATTTTATCTTGGTAGTAGGTCCCGGGGCTTTTTTCGCCGATGACGCGCCGGGTGAGCCCGCGCCGCTCGAGCAGGTCCGCCAGTCCCTCGACGTAGCGCTTCCGGCAGGCGGTGCATGTGTCGCTGTCCTCCGGCGGGGCATCCCTGATGCGCGGTCCTCCGGTGTGGCCGTCCCGCTGCTCTCGCAGCTCCTGCCGCAGCCGCTGTATCGCCCGGACCGGGTCGCCGCTTGCCAGCTCTCGTATCTCCTGGAGGGTCTGCCGTCGCCGGCGGAGGCATGCCTCGCAGTCTTCACCGTCGGCGGTCGATGGCAGCGTGTAGTTTTTCAGTCCCTCGGTAAACGCGGAAAGATCTTTCAGAAAAGAGAGCGCGTCCCCGTCGAACACCTTGACCAGGGGATGGTGCAGCGCGATGCGGTCCACGTCCGCCTCCGCGCCCATCAGCTCCAGCAGGTTTTGTCTGCACGTGCTGTCCACGATGGAGGATGCGCCGCCGCAGGCGTCGCAGTCGACGAGCGCCACCCGTAGGCTTCCTTCGTCTCGTATCTCGTGGGGGCAGGTCATACAAAACGTTAATCAACTATCACACTATATACTTTGTTATGAGCATCACCATCCGCAACGTAAATGACGACGACGCGGAGCGGGGCACACTTAGTGATAATCTCTATGTGCTCGGTCGCCGCACCGCCGGCACCCGGGGGCTGCTCCAGCTCGGCCGCTATTACGCGCTCGACCAGTCGCTGGGCTCCACCGTCTACGTCGACGGCGCCGACCCCCACGTGGTTCTCATCTGCGGCAAGCGGGGCTACGGTAAATCATACACGCTGGGCACGTTCATGGAGGAGATGGCCCGGCTGGACGACGACGTCCGGCGCGCCCTGGGCCTGCTCGTCGTGGACACCCTGGGCATCTTCTGGACGTCCCGTTATGGCAACGCCAGGCAGGAGGAACTGCTGGAGCGATGGGGGTACGAGCCGCAGGGCCTGGACATCCGGCTGCTGACCAGGCCGGGCCAGGTTGACGACTACACAGCCAAGGGCATCGACGCAGCCGCGTTCCAGCTGCGCACGTCGGAGGTCACCCCGGCGCAGTGGTGCCAGCTGTTCGACGCCGCCCCGACCGATCCCTTGGGCGTCGCGGTCACCAGAGTCGTCACGTCGCTTGAGCCGCCATACGGCATCGAGGACATCGTCGCAGCACTGCGGGCAGACCAGCGGACCCCGGACCAGGTCACCGGAGCGGCGGAAAACTTTTTCGAGATGGCCGCCGGATGGAACGTGTTCAGCCCCGACGGCATGCCCCTCGACGACATCGTCATCGGCGGCCGGGTCACCGTCCTGGACATGAGCGCCTACCCGGAGGAGCTCAAAGCGGTCGTGGTGGCCGTGCTGGCCCGCACGATATTCGAACGCCGCATCCGGGAGCGCCGGCGGGACGAGGAACGCCAGATGCAGGAAAACGACGACGATGCAGGGGGATTTCCCCTGGTCTGGATGGTCATAGACGAAGCCCAGGTGTTCCTGCCCGACGAGCCGAGCATGGCCAAGGACGTATTGATAAAACAGTGGATGCGGCAGGGGCGGCAGCCCGGCGTCTCCCTGCTTATGGCCACCCAACGGCCCAGCGCCCTGGACCCCGAGGTGCTGTCCCACAGCGACATGATCATCTGCCATCGGCTGACCGCCCAGCAGGACATCGAGGCGCTGAACATGGTCCGGCCCACCTACATGCAGGGCAGCATCAGCCAGGCATTGAAAAAAGTGGGGACCGAGAAGGGCGTGGCGCTCATCGTCGACGACACCTCGGAGTCGGTGCACGTCATCAAGGTCCGGCCGCGCCTGAGCTGGCACGGCGGCGAGGAGCCCTCGGCGCTGTGGTGACATGCTCTGGACTGTCGGCGCCGGTGTCGCCCTTGCTGGCACGTGTGCTGCTGCTGTTATCGACGTCCGGACGAAGGAGATTCCAAACGTGCTGACCCTGGGCATGATAGCCGCCGGCGCGATATTGTCCGCCGGCCGTATCTTTCTGGGTGAACCCTGGCTGCTCCTGCTGCCCTCCGCGGGGATGGCGGTGGGGCTGGCGTGGCTGCTGTGGCGCGCCGGTCTGTTCGGGGGCGGCGACGCCAAGCTCATGATGGGCATCGCGCTGCTGGTACCATTGTACCCCGGTGGCCTGTCGTTTCTTCCCACGTTTTTCATCATGCTGGCCCTGGCCTCCTTCGTCCACTATTTTATATTCGGACTGGTGGCCATGGTCCGACGGCGCCGGGTGCTCCCGGCGGTGCTGTTCGCCGCGGTGCCCGCCGGTGCGGCTTTAGCCATGTTTTATGCCGCTCGAGAGCTGCTCCCCTGGCCGCACATTGCTGCGCTGCTGGCTCTGGCCCTGGCCGCCGACCTGGTGAGCCCGCTGCTGCCCTATCGCCGCGTCGTGGCGGTTGACGACAGTCTGGAGGGCCTGCTGCTGGCGGAGACCGTCGGCCTGCGCAACGGCGAGGTGGTCCGGGATCCGGTGCCGTCGTCGCTGCTCCGCCGCATCGTGCACGACGGCCCGGAGATGGACGAGGTCGTCGCATCGCCATGTCACCTGGGCGTGCAGCCCGGGGACGTCGAACGGCTGCGGGGCGTGGTTGAAGAGGTAGCGGTGTTCCCCGTGTTTCCCTTCGCCCCGGTGATACTGGCGGCGCTGGTGCTGGCATTGGTGTTCGGCAACGTGGTGCCGGTGCCATAATAAAAATATAAAAAATACCGCCGCATACTGTGAGGGATGACCATGGACAACGAGTTCAAACCGCAGCCCGCCGAGCTGATAGACATCCAGCGTCTTTCTTTTGACACCAGGCTGTACAGCCTGCGCTTCATAGATGAGGCCGTGCAGCAGCAGTTTTCGTTTACGCCGGGGCAGTTCGTCGAGGTCGGCGTGGCCGGCGCCGGTGAGGCCCCGATATCGATTACCTCGCCGTCGCACACCAAGGACCATGTCGAGCTGTGCATCAAAACCGTCGGCCGGCTGACCAATCTCCTGGCCGGCAAACAGGTGGGCGACCGGGTTGGCATCCGGGGCCCCTACGGCATCGGTTTCCCGGTGGACCATCTCAGGGGGCGGGACATCGTGTTTATCGCCGGTGGCATCGGCCTGGCGCCGTTGCGCAGCCTGATAAAAACCGTGCTGGCCCGTCCGGATGACTACGGCGAATTGCACATTTTGTACGGCGCGCGCGGCCCCGACCACATCATCTTCCGGGAGGAGCTGGAGGCCTGGCGCCGGCAGGCAGCGGTCCACGTCACCGTCGACGAGGGCGACGCGTCCTGGGACGGCAACGTGGGCTTTGTCAGCGAGCTGGTGGCAGCGCTCGACCTGCCCCGTCGGGCGCGAGCCGTGGTGTGCGGTCCCCCGGCCATGTTCGAGCCCACGGTGGCCGAGCTGCAGCGGCAGGAGGTTGAGGAGGTCAACATCGCGGTGTCGGTGGAACGGCGGATGAAATGCGGCATCGGGAAATGCGGCAACTGTATCGCCGGCGGGGAGACCTACGTCTGCCTGGAGGGCCCCGTGTTCACCTACGAGGAATACCAGGAGCTCTCCCTGTAACACAAAGGCTCAAATACGTTCGGGCGTTCACCGTGTATGCGGCATCTTTTTTTCTTCTTCGCTGTAGCCGCGGTGCTTCTCCTGCCCATGGCGGACGTGGCCGTGCCGGCGTCGCGGGAGTTATCCCGCCACGTGTCACCTGCCGCCGGCGATGACATCGATGACCGTCCCAATGAGACATGGCTGGACGGACGGCGCGTGCTCTGGCAGCAGCCATCGATACCGGCCCCGGCAGACGGCTACCCGGTCATCCTGCTGCTGCACGGCACGGTGCAGCATGCCGACGCCTGGTTTACTGGATGCGACAGATGGAGCACGGCGCAGGCCAGCTTCACCCGGGCAGCGCTCGAGAGGGGGATGCTCGTGGTCGCGCCGGAGTCCCGCCGCCCGTTGCTGTGGGGGCCGCGGGCCTGGGATGCATTTGCCGCCACCGTAAACACCTCGCTCGACCTGCCCATGTTCCGGGACATCTTCGACTGGCTTGGCACGCTGCCGGTGAACCGGAGCGCCCTGTACTGCGCAGGGTTTTCCTCCGGCGCCTTCATGACCAGCCGGCTCGCCCGGACGTTTCCCGACCGGTGTGCCGCCGTGGCCGTGCATTCCGGCGCCGACGCCACCGCCCTCCGGCTGACATGGCTGGGCCCCATCCTGGACTGCACGAAGCCCCTCCGGTTTCCCGGCGGGTATCCGCCGACCATGGTCATCCACGGGCGACATGACCGCGTGGTGCCCGCCACCTGCGGCGTCAACCTTTACGGAGAACTTCAGCGCCATGGCGTTCCCTCTCAGCTTTTGCTCACCGGGGGCGGGCACATCTGGCAGGCCGCCCACAACGGGGAGATACTGGACTGGCTCACCGCGGCTGGATAGACCGGAGCAACGGATGGTACAGCGCCGGTGGCTCCTCGCAGTCCACGTGCAGCTCCATGTCCAGGCGTATCAACGGCGTGACCAGCAGGCCGCGCAGGATGTCGGTCAGCCCCCAGATCTCCTTGCGGCCCAGGATGGCTACGTAGTCGCCGCCGATCTCGGCGGGATCCCAGTAGACCACGTAATAGTCGCCCGCGGTCTCGATGACCTGGTCGTAGACGGAGCTGTTGTAATACGATTTCCCGCCGAACGGCTCATAAAATGTGCCTCGCTCGCCATCCGGAATGGGGTTCGGGGTCACCACGGCCCCGTAGCCCTCGGGCAGGTCAAACGGTATCTCATGTTGCGGTTCCGGTAATCCAGGGCCCACCAGGGCGAACCAGGGCGAAAACGCCTGGTACTGCTCGCAGACGGGCACGATGCCCTCGATGTAGATGCGCGACGGCGCATCGATGGAAAACCGGTACACGTCGACATCCTCGCAGGGATTGACACCGTCGTTTTCCAGCCATGCATAGACGGCGATGGACTGCTCAACCGACTTCCGCACCTCGAAGGGCGCCTCGGCGGTATAATCTTCCCGTTCAAGATAGGGCACATGCGCCACCGCCAGGCCGGGCAGGACAAACAGCAGCGCCATGGCCAGCGCTGTCACACGCTTCAGGGTCATGCATGCTAGAACAATGTAGTGCTTATAAACATATGTTTTCCGGGATACTATTCAGTGGTCTGAAGCTGTTCTTGGAAAAAATCGAAAAAGCTATCG
>CAZQNC010000021.1:0-16648 GCA_964594625.1 uncultured Thermoplasmatales archaeon
ACGCGTTCATCGCGGTCAGCGTCGGCCTGCTGGTCAGCCTCATCCTGTACATCATTCTCATCATGCCGGAGCAGACCGGGGCGCTGAAAGAAAAATTCGACGAGGAGACCCTGCAGCGCATCATGGTCCTGTCCACCTCGGCTGCCTTCGCGGCGGTGTTCGTGGCCATCGCCATGCTCATCCAGTTCGGCGTCATCTCCAGCCTGGGGCCCATCTCGCTCATCAAGAAAAACACCATCGACTTCACCGTGTTCGCCATTCTCTCCGCCATCGGCCCCTTCGGCTTCTACGAGTACGCGCGCTTCCGCCGGATGAACCTCATGGAGGAACGGTTCCCCGAGTTTCTGCGCGACCTGTCGGAGTCCCGCAAGGCGGGTATGACCATGGCCCGGGCGGTTGAGACCTCGGCCCGCGGCGACTACGGGCTGCTGAGCACCGAAATCAAAAAAATGGCCGTGCAGATATCCTGGGGCACCTCGTTCACCGAGGCCTTCCGGCGGTTCGGCGAACGCATCAAAACCCCGCTGGTACAGCGGACGACCTCGCTGGTGGTCAAGGCGGCGGAAACCGGCGGCAAGATAGCAGAGGTCATCGAGGCGGCAGCAAAGAACGTCCGGGAGATAAAAATCCTGCAGGCGGAGCGAAAGATGGAGATGCAGATGTACCTGCTCATCATCTACGTCGCCTTTTTCGTCTTCCTCGCGGTCATCGTCATCCTCACCACCACCTTCCTCCCCGAGTTCGGCGCAGCAACCGAGAGCGCGAGCAGCGTGGGCAGCATCTCCTTCGGCAACGTCGACCTCGAGGAATACAAGTTCATCTACGTCAGCACCGCTCTCGTCCAGGCCATCGGCAACGGCGTGGTCGCCGGGCTGCTCGGCGAAGGAAAAATCGCGGCGGGGCTGCGCCACGGTACCATCATGGTGCTGGTCACCTACATCCTGTTCAAGCTGGTGATGTAACACTTCACAGGGCATTTAGAAAAGTTATTATAAAATAACGTATTATTATCGGATACAGGAGCGCGGAACCATGCAGAGCAAGCGGTATAAAAACATACTGAGCGACCTTGAGTCAGAAGCAGACATCGAACAGAGCTTCATCATTTCACGGGACGGCCTCCTGATCGCCGGGGAGGCATGCGGCGGAACGAGCGCCGAGGCGCTGGCCGCGATGACCGCCACGCTGCTGGGAGCCGCCGAAACCGCCATGGACGAAATAGGCAGCGGCGTACCCGGGCATATAACGGTGGAGACCAAGAAGCAGTCCCTCATCATCATGGGCGCCGGGCCGCAGGCGCTGCTCGCCGTGGTCACCATGGCGGACGACTGCACATCGGTACACGAGGCCATGAGACAGGCGGCCGATGCGATTGACGAGATTTTATAGTTGAAACAATGATAGAAACTGGTATACCGCGGCTGGACAAATACCTGGGAGGCGGTATTCCAGAGCAGAAATCACTTCTGTTTTCCATCGCACCCCAGGTCGAAGAAAGCAACATGGCCATACACGTACTGCAGCACAACCTGAAACAGGGAAACGACTGCATCTACATCGTGTCAAAGTCGTCACCGAAACAGGTGCGGCAGTCCTTCACCGAGTTTGGATGGTCGCTCGACGACTACCCGGGCACGCTCTGGATGGTGGACGGCTACTCCCGCCTCATCGGCGCGCCGTCCGACGAAGACCATCTCATCTTTGAGCCCCACGACATCCTGAGCTACGAGGACGTCATCGAGGAGCTATTGCTGGACACCGTTCCCGAGCGCTCCCTGCTCGCCTTCGACTCGCTCTCCAACGTGATGGACCTCTGCGGGGAGCGCGATGCCCTGAAAGGCGTCAAGCGTATCAACGGGGAAATCGAGGAGCGAAACAGCGTCGCCATCTACAATTTTACCGCCTGGCCCTACAAGGAAAACATCATGTACCGTATACAGCGCCGCTTCGACGGCATCGTCGAAGTGCATGAGGTGACGCAGGGCGCGTTCACCGGCCAGGCATACCGGGTGAAACAGACCAGCTGGAACGGGGTCACCGGCACGTCGGTGCCCTTCAAGATGTTCCGGCCGGGCGGCATCAAGCTGTACATTCCCAAGATGCTGGTGGTCGGCCCGTTCAAAGCCGGGAAGACCACGTTTATCAAGCAGCTCTCGGAGCGTTCCACCCAGGTTGACCGGATGGGCTCCACGGTCGCCGTCGAACATGGAACGGTCGACCACAAGGGCTACCGGGCTGAAATCTTTGGTATCCCCGGGCAGGAACGGTTCGCCCCGCTCATGGAGAAAATGGGCGCCACCGCCTCCTGCGCCATCCTGGTCATCGACGCCTCGGACCCCTCATTTGAAAAGGCCCATGCGGCGGTGGACTACATCCGCGGAGCCGGTATCCCCTTCGTGGTGGCGGCCAACAAGCGGGACATGCCGTCCACGGTCGGCGACGAGGAGATACGACGGATGCTCGACCTCCACGACGTCCCCATCGTCAGCACTGTCGCAACCGCGGGCCGCGGCGTGATGGAGACCTTCGAGGCGCTCGTACACCGGATGGAGGAGGTGTCAGATGCTGATTGAAACCGGTATCGACCGATTGGACGAGCTACTGAAGGGCGGGCTGCCGCCGGTGACCAACACGCTGCTGTACGCGGCGCCGTTCATCGGAAAGGACACCATCGCGAAACATTACGCGCTGGCGGGACTGCAGGCCGGCGAGCCGGTCATCTTCGTGCTGACCGACCGCTCCTTCCTGGAGACGAAGGAGGAAATGGAGCAGCTGGACAGCAACTTTCCCTCCTACGAGGACAAGGGCATGGTCCGGTACATCGACGTGTACTCGAAAAGCGTCGAGCTGGACGAAAGCGGCCCCAACGTGACCTTCGTTGACAGCCCCATCAACCGGGAGCAGATAACGGCGTCCATCATCAAGGCGGAAAAGGCGTTCACCGAGGAATACGAGCAGCATCGGCTCATCCTGGACTCATTGTCCACCCTCGTCGTCTACTCGGACGCCAAAGCGGTCTTCCGCTTCCTGCAGGTGGTCAGCGGGACCTGCCAGCGCATGGGCGCCACCTCGATTTTCACCATGACCCGGGGCATGCACGAGGAGCTCGAGGTGCAGACCATCAAGCATCTCATGGACGGCGTCGTCGAGATGAAAGAGGACGGCGCCCGTATGCAGATCCGGGTGCAGGGATGCGGCGAAGTGGTCTCCCGCAACTGGATCGACTACCTGCTCGAACAGGACGAGGTCAAGCTCACCGGCGCCTTCCGGATGAGCCGCGTCGCCTAAAACGGGTAGCTTTTTCCGAGGGCGTGCATGGAGGTGAGCGCGGCCGTGGCGCCTTCCGCGCAGGCTGTCACGATCTGTCTGACGCCGCCGGTGATGTCGCCGGCCGCGCAGACGCCGTCGACGTTGGTGCACTGCCATATGTCGGTTTCGATGTATCCGTGGTCGTCGACGGTGACGCCCAGTGCTTCGGCCAGCGACGACTGGGGTTCCTCGCCCACGGAGATGAAGACGCCGTCGAAATCGTGCTCCGTTGTTTCCCCGGTTTCGCGGTTTTTGAGGCGGAGTGTTTCCACCGTCGGGTCGCCGATGATTTCGTCTACCACCGAGTTCCATATGACCGGGATGTCCTTATCATCAATTTCGCGGGCGAGTGCTTCCTCCGCGCGGAGCCTGTCGCGCCGGTGGATGATTGACACGTCTGCGCCCAATCCGTCGAGGTAGATGGCCTCGTTGACGGCGCTGTTCCCGCCGCCGACCATCGCCACTTTTTTGTCCTTGAAGAACGAGCCGTCGCAGGTGGCGCAGTAGGAGACACCGCGGCCCCGCAGTTCTTCTTCGCCGGGGACGCCGAGCTGCCGGGGGGTGGTCCCGGTGCAGATGATGACCGCGCCGGCCGTATATGCTTGCTTGGCGGTGGTGATCTTGAAGCCGTCGCCGGTGCGCTCGAGCCCGGTGACCGCCTCGTTGTAGCGGAAGGCGGCGTAGGGCTCCGCGTGCTCCTTCATCCGGTCCATCAGGTCGACGCCCGATATCTCGGGAAACCCGGGATAGTTTTCTATGCGGGGTGCCCAGGTGGAAAGCCCGCCGCCCATGCCCGGGTCATACACGATGGCGTCTATGCCTGCTCGGCCCGCGTAGATGGCGGCGCTGTACCCGGCGGCGCCCGCTCCGATGATTGCCAGCTCGGTGTCCATGGTATCAGGGAAACATGGAACCCGGTCATTTAAAAATTTCTATGGCGCCATCAGCAGCAGGAGTTCACGGGCGATGAGCGCCGCGGCGCTGGCGGTGATGCCGGCCGGGTCCTGCCCGGGGGTGACCTCGGTGATGTCGCACCCGATGAGCCGGTCGCGCAATGGGTGCAGGCGGTGGACTGCCTGCAGCAGCTCCCGGCTGGAGCAGCCGCCCGGCTCCGGCGTGCCGACACCCGGCGCAAAGGCGGGGTCGAGCACGTCGATGTCGATGCTGAGATAGATGGGGACATGGCTGTCGCGGAGCTCGTCGACGACTGTTTCTGGCAGCAGCTCGTGATGGCGACGGACCCGGTCGTTGCTCCATTCCGCTTCGACGCCGGAGCGGCCGCCGAAATGGTAGATGTGCGGCGTTATCTCTAGGCAGCGCCGGACCACGCAGGCATGGGAGAACGCGTTGCCCAGGTATTCGTCCCGCAGGTCTAGATGGGCGTCGAACACCAGCAGGGTGAGGTCGCCTGCCTCGGCGTGCGCGCCTGCGACGAGCGGATACGTGACGGAGTGGTCGCCGCCGAAGGCGAGAAACGGCGTGGCGTCCGCGGCGGCCTGCCGCGCCACCTCCCTGGCATTGTGAAAGATTTCCTGCTGCGTACCGTACACGGGCAGATCCCGCAGGTCACATGTCTCCTGCTGGAGCAGCGAGCGCTGGAGCGTGGGGCTGTAGGGCTCGAGGCCCCATGAGGCCTGGCGTATGGCGGCCGGTCCGTGCCGGGCTCCGGCGTACAGGCTGGCCGCCCCGTCGTAGGGGACGCCGAAGAGCGTGACGTCTGCCGCCTCGTAGCTGTCATCGGTGCAGCAGAACCGGGAGCGGTCCTCGAAATGGGTTTTTATTGACATGGCATACCTCTGTCTGCGGGGGTACCGCTGCATGGATGTATGGATGTATGGATGATATCGTGGCTATAAAAAGCATGCGCCGCTTAGACGTCGATGCCGTACATCCGGTAGGGCAGCGATGTGAACCCCCGGCTCTGGTAGGCCCGGCATGCGTCCTCGTTGTCATGGTGGACGTAGAGGCGGAGCTCGCAGACGTCATGTGCATCGGCCATCTCGCGCAGCCTGTCGAGCAGCCGGCTGAATATTCCCTGTTGTCGCCGGGCGGATGTGACGTAGACGCTCTGCAGCCACCAGATAGAGCGGGCCCGCCAGTCGCTCCATTCGTAGGTGACCATGAGCTGCCCGACGACGCGCTGCTCGTGCACGGCGACGAGGTAAAACCCCCGGCGGTGGTCGTCGAGGATGGCCCGGACACCCCGGAGGGCGGTCTCCCGTGTGATCGACATATTTTCCGTTTCCCGGGCGAGGGCGATGTTGTGCGCTGCGATTGCTTCCGCGTCGGCTGGACGGGCCTTCCGTATCTCCATGCCGGGGAAACCCGGAGGGGTACAAAAACCATGTGTCCACGGTTTTGTGCTGTCCGGACAAAATTGTGAAAAATAAACAATATATATGGGAAGCGGTATAATGTTTGTATTTTGCAAGCAAAGGGAGACGCACATGGACCTCTGTACCGTCACCCGGACCACTGCCCAGGCCCCCTCCAGCGTGGATGAGGGCATTATACTGCTCGACGCAGACGGATACTGCACGTACCTCGGTTCCACGGCCGCCACGCTCCTGGGCCGTCACCCGGAGAACATGCGCGGCGTACCGCTGCCGGCCATCGTCCAGTCCGGAGCCAACGGGAACGGCGACGTGGTACGGGTCATGCGGCGCGGCGGACGGCTGCTCTACCATGCACCCGACGGGAACGGGAGAACCATACCGGTGGAGATACGGTTTCATCCCGTTGCCGACGACGATGGCAAGAACAGGAGATATATCGGCGTGGTCAGAAACCTGGACGCGGTGGAGCAGATGGAGAATGACCTCCGGGATCAGCTGAGCCGGGAGCGGCTGTTCAAGGAATGCATCTCCCATCATTTTTTCAATCCGCTCTGCATCGCCCAGGGCTACCTTCAGCTGGTGCTCAACCGGGAAAGCAACGGCGACGACGAGGCGATGCTGGAGGCAACCAGGCAGGCGCTCGCCCGCATAGAAACCGTGGTTAAAAACGTGGTCTACGACGGCAAAGTCCGGGAATAAGCAGCGGTTGCATCGGGGGCACGGCTGGAAAGCACCCGGGAGTGCTACCCGAAGCCCTGCAGCGTGGTCTGCGTTACCTTGTCGTTGGTGAACAGGGATTCGGCGGATTTTTCGAACAGCAGGAGGCGCTGCCGGGTGTAGGTGGGCACGTCGAAGTCCTCCATGATCTGCTTGGCGGGCTCGAGATATTTTTTGATTGATTTCTCGTGGACGGTCAGCGTCAGCGATTTGCCGCAGCTGGTGCAGCGTCCCTTGAGCGGGATGCGCCGGTACTTGGTGTTGCATTTGACGCAGCGGACCTGCTGCTTGGTGAACGCCCGGAGGTTGCCGATGAGGTCGGGCAGGAAATGGGTCTGTATCACCCGGGCGGCGACGTCGCTTTCGTCGACGGCGCGGATGGTGCGGGCCAGGCCGAGCTGCGCGTAGAGCTTTTCCTCCATCCTGCCCAGGGTTTTGTACGCGGAGATGGTCACGCCGTCGCCGATGTCGGCGGTGTCGTGGGTGAAGCCGAAGCCGTCGTATTCCCGCCCGGTGCCGATGCGGCCGGCCACCAGGTCCATATGCTCCTCCACCTCTTTTGGATGGGCATGCCTCGTCGTGGCCTGGAAAAACGAGAGCGGGTAGCGGGACAGCACGTCCAGGTTTTCCGCCTCCTTGTCGATTTCCGCGGGGGAGATACGCGTGGCCAGCAACAGGGGCAGGTCCATCCGGCCGCCCCGCTTCTCCGGGATATATTCCAGCGAAAAGTTGAGGAGGACATCCATGAGGAGCATCAGGGTGTCCTCGTCGCCGTCGCAGTTCCGGCGCTTCGCGGCATGATAGAACGGGTGCGCGCAGCATACCGCGGCGTCGATGAACCCTATGATGCGGCCGACGGCGCCGGCGGAGGTATGCGGGGACATGCCGAGTACCATGCTGCCAATGAGGTCCGACGGCTCCTCGACGTTGTAAAAGGGCTCCATGTCGTAAAAGTGTTCCAGCAGCTCGTCGACAAACCGGGCCACCCGGGCGAGATACCGGCCGCCGGCCTTCGAGGGGATGACGTCCTGCACCCGGAGCTCGCATATCTGGTCCGGCTGTTCCAGGGGCTCGCCCTTCCAGTCATGGGTGTAGCCGAGCTCCCGCAGCCGCTCCACGGGGGTACCGATTTCCTCCGGTTTGAAATGGGTGAGCGGCATGTTGGTCATGTCGAAGCGGGCGGTGCCGTCCTTGAACACGTAGACGTCGTGCTTAGCCCGGAGCAATCCCTTTTCCAGGCTTTCCGGCGTCTTGTTGCCCGACGACAATCCGATGACGCCCTTGACCTTGTCGGGCATGTGCACCATGCCAATGCGCTCCTTGGCCTCCTCCACCTCGAGGAACAGCTTGACCTCCCGTCGCTCGATGTGCCCCGTCGAAATGGTGGTGCCGCCGCACTTGCAGCGGGTCTTGTACGTGATGCCTCCGCAGCGCTGGCACTGCCGGGAGCCCGCCTCGAACTGTATCTTGTTGGCCCGCGCCGCCGCGTTGACCAGTCGCTCCCGTCCGCCGGCCCGGCCGACCGGGAACAGCACGTGGGGCGTCGCCCGCATGGTTCGCTTCGCCGCTTTCTCCGGGCGGCCCATCCGGGTGCCGATGCGCGACGGTGCCCTGGCCCGGACGGTGACGCCGGAGAGCTTCGACACCAGCTCGAGCGTGTCATGGGCCTCCACGGATGCCGGGGAAACCTGCTGCCGGATGCCGCCGTCTGCAACGACATAGCCGCAGCAGCGCAGCAATGGCAGGGCGCACCGGTCGAGGATGAGCATGTCATGCGCCTCGTTTTCGGTGTGCAACGCCCCAAGCTGCAGCAGCAGTTCCTTGACATCGCCGGTTTTCGGCAGCATGAGACGGCCGTCCTCGTATGACGCCTGCTTCACCGTCCCAACGAGCGCGGCTACGTCATCGGGGGAGAGGTCATGCCAGAACAGCGTATGCCGGGGATGGAGCGGCACGTCGAAGGCCGCGGCGACGGCAAACGCCTCCTCCGACGACGGCTCATGGAGCGACACCGTCCGGCCGAGCTGCTCGTTCACCTGCCGCAGCGCTGCCTCCTCGTCTGCCGCGTCCAGTGCTTCCATCACCTCCTGTATCCACCATTCGTAGCAGTAGCTGGCCCGGGGCAGTATGGCATTGTTTTCCACGAACTCGCCGAAGGGAACCAGGATCTCGCCGAGGTCGATGATCTCCTGAATATGCTCCTTGACATCCTTGGCCTCCGCCGACGCGTGCAGCTGCACGAAGTCGCCGTTGTCCAGCAGGACCAGGGGGCCCTCGATGGTGTCGCAGCTCGTCCCGATGGTGCCCTTACCCGGCCGCTCTGTTTTGAGCTGGGTGCCCAGTGCCACGAAGTCGTCGAGAATGTGCATCGCCGCTGGATGGATGGCGGTTGACGCCAGCCCGCAGGACCGGCCGCGCCCGTAGCGAAGGCGGAAGCCTCCCTTGCTGGACGGATGGGAAAACACGGGGCGACCCGCGATGAGGCTTTGCATGTACTTCGCCGACGGGGTAATCGTGGCGGATTCCTCCCCGTTGTCCTGGATAAACGCGGTGAGGAACCCCCAGCCTTCGAGACCCATGTGGTCCACGTGTTTCAGCAGCTTCGGGGCCTTGAGACAGAGCCCCTCGGCGATGACCAGGCAGGCGCCGCCGCGCACCCGGTTGGTGTGCACCCGCGGCAGGTTACGCTTGCCCGTCACCTCTTTCTGCTCCGTCGGCTCGCCGTTGATGCACACCGGGCAGTTACGGACGATGGTCTCGATTTCCCCCAGCGTGGGCGAATACTGCAGCGTGGTGATACGGTCGTACAGCGGCACCTCTTCCTTGTACCGCTCTATCTCGTCGTCCGTCGGCCGGTAGCGGCCGATGTCCAGCTTCCGTCTGACCACGTCGGCGATGAGCACGCTCATGGCCTCGCCGGTGCCGCCGGCGGAGCGGATGGGGCCGGCAAAATACAGGTCGATGTAGCTGCTGCCGTCTGCGTTGCGGGCCAGCTTCACCGCCGAGATACCCTCGATGGGAGCCACCAGCACGCCCTCGGTCAGGATAGCCAGACCGGTCCGCACCGCCTGGTCCACCGTCTCCTCAAGGCTGCCGGCCTGCTCCTCGGCGATGTCGATGGCCACGGACAGCGCCGTCTGCTCCCGGCTCATGTCCTGCAGGCGCTCCCGGATAACGATGGCGATGCCCTCGGGTCCGACGAGCTCCTCGACGCGCTCCGCGAAGTCATTGGCCGTGGGGACCTCCACCTTCCGGGTGGGGTCGTATCCTTTGCCGCGGGCCTCCTCCGCTATGGCGTAGCAGTGCTCAACATGCCGCTCTATCGCCGAAAAATAGGTCTGAATGTCACCCATCCAAATACCGTAATGCGCGACGAGGTTTAAATGTTGTCCACCCGCGCCGCCGCTTTTTGTATATGGGCGAGCATCTCCCTGATGTCATCCGATTTCTGGATGAGCCCCCGGGCGCCGGCGTTGAGGGCCTCGACCGCGTAATCGGTGTGGGCGTAGGCGGTAAAAATGTAGATGAACACGTCGGGGTCGACGTCGACGAGCCGCCGCGTGGCCTCGATGCCGTCCATCCCGGGCATCTTGATGTCCATGAGCACGAGGCATCTATCGTCGATGTCCCGCTGCAGGCGCCGGTATATCTCGACGGCTTCGGCTCCGTCGTAGGCGTGCTCCATCTGCAATTGGCTGCCGTCCCGCCGGAGCGCGATGTCCAGAATCTGGTGGATGTCGGGCTCGTCGTCCACGAGGAGAATGGTGCTCACGGTTTCACTTGCACGGTCTGCTTGACAAGGTGCTCGATGCGTTTAAGGTTTTTGGCGATGGAGCGGACCTGCCGCCGCTGCTCCGGCGTGAGTGAGCCGTACTTGCCCTCGTCCAGCAGGTAGAGATAGCCCTGGGCGATGCAGAGCGGGTTGAAAAACTCGTGGGAAATCTGGCTGGTGAGCATCTTCCGGAATTCATCGCTTTCATCCATTTTTTCCTGGAATGCCAGCGCCGTCACCGACCCGTGGCCGTTGCCCGTGACGGGCATCGCCCGCCCGAACATATGGCGCTCCCTGCCCCGGCCATCCCGGATGGTGAACTCCACGTCCCGGGCAGCGCCGTCGCCGTCGGTGCAGATTTCTGTGAGGTGCGGTGTTCCCTCGACGACGAGGGCGGACAGCGGCTTGCCTTTGACCTCGTCCGGCGTGTACCGCAGGTTTTCGGCGAACTGTTCGTTGACGCTGCGGATGACGCCCTCCCGGTCCATCACCGCGACGCTGATGGGGATGTTATGCATGACGTCTTTGAGCGGCATGATGTCATCCTCCGCCTCCGGGATATCAGCATGTGCCGGGGCCTGCTTCGGCAGGAACGGGAGAGCGTCGAAGCGGACGAGCAGGTCGCTGCATCGTTCCATGTTGTAGTCGAGAATACGGGCCCGGCGCCGGGCCTCCATGACACCCTCGGCGAACGCCCGCCTGTCGATGTCCTGCAGCAGGCGCTGCTCCGAGAGCTCCATCAGGTGTTCTCGCACGTCCCGGCGCTTCCGCTCGAGCTCCCGGTGCTGCTGCTCAATGGACTGCCGGACCTGGCGGGCGTGGGCTATCGTCCGCCGCATTTCCGGGTCGGCGGATGCCACGTCGTGCAGCGCGTGGTCGGTGAGCCCGGCACCGGCCACGACGTCCCGGAGCCCGGGATGCCGCGCCGTGTATTCCAGCTCCCTGAGCAGCGCCAGGGCCTCGGAGTACCAGACGGGCACGAAGAGCAATCCCTGCTTTGACTGCTGCAGGGCATCCCGGTCAAGCGCGGTCACTGTCCCGGTTTCCTCATGGCGGACCCGGTAGCCGGTGACGTCGCCGTCGCCGTCCCGGATGACCCCGGTGACGGTGCCCATTTTGTCGCCGGTGTCCTCATAGTAGACCGGGGCGCCCTCCACGGCGGGGTTCCAGAACGGCCAGACGACGTTTTTTATTTTTGCATACAGGTTTTTTAACTGCTTTTTCATAGGTCACACCCCCGAAGCAACACGGCGGGGTTCCATTTTTCTCGCATCATGTGGATAAGGCGGCCCGGCAGCCAGAAAAGCAGGCCGACGGGTACGGCGAGCGCGGCGAAGACCAGGAGGATGATACCCGCCACGGTGACCGACGAGGCCAGCGGGACGAGCAGCGAATGATTGGTCCGGAAGACGTGCGCCACCGAGGTCGCCAGGTACAGCCCGGCAAACCACGTGGTGGTCAGCAGCGCCGCCCGCATGAACTGGGTGCGCCACCGGCAGCCCGCAATGTAGGCCATGACGCCGCCGGCGAGAGAGGCGGCGGGCACCGCAAATGCGATACCGTATCCCCGGTACAGCAGAGGAGCCGCTACCAGGAGGCAGGCAACCGAGACGGTCAGCGGCGTCCCCCGGCCGCCCGCATCGACATCGGGGCCGTACATCCAGGATAACAGCCGACGGACACCGTGTCGAACCCTGTCCACCGACGCTGCCATCGTGTCCAGCCTGCGCCACGTCGACGGCATCCGGGCCTCCAGCGGCAGCAGCCGCCATGCCAGGGAGCCGCGGGCCAGCTGCCATCGCTCCACGGCGAAGGAGAGCGCTGCCAGGAGCAGGAAGGTGCCGGTGGCGAGGGTGACGGCGGAGAGCAGGGTGAGCGCGACGACGGCTCCCCGGGGATGCCAGTCGTTGAGCGTCTCGATGGCGGACAGGGGGAGAAGCGACCAGTACGGCGTGGAATAGATGTAGAGATGGCCGGTGTAGGCGCCGGGCGCCGTACCCGTCGGGACGTGAGCGGTGACGTTGCCGGAGAACCGTTCGCCCCGGTCGAGGGAAAACGCGGCCACCTCGCCGGTGTCCAGAAACCGCCCGGCGGGCCCGGACGCGTATATCATGCCGTGCACCGGCAGCAGCGAGGGGTTGACCACGGAGACCGACTGGGGAAACGACGTCTCGTTGGCCCGGGGGACGGTAAACGATATACTGCTTTTCAGGGGTGTCTCACCGATACCCACCGACGCTGAAAGCCGGTCATATGAAAACGAGGCGGCTATCATGAGGAAGATGACGTAGAACAGGAGAAGGCAGGCGAACACGCGCTTCCCGGACAGGCGTTCCGGCCCCAGGATGCAGTCGTGCAGCTTTTCCCGTACGCTTCGCCCGTTGCCGGGCGCCCAGAGCACGGCGCCGGCGACAACCAGCGATATCGCGATGACGGCGGGGATGAATATGCCGTAGTGGTGGCCGGGCTGGGGCTGCCCCGCGGACATGGGCCGGGTGAGCGTTTCGACGGCAGAGTGAAACATGAGCCAGGGGACGCCGGCGAACGGGATTTTCAGCGGCCGGTCGCCGAGCATGAGGGCTTTGCCCCGGAGCATGTCGCCTGTTATCGGGGGCTCCGGCATGTGCGGCCCGGCCTGGTCGGTATAGTTGTTGGCGTCGCCCTTCGTGATGAGAGCGCGCTCTCCGCCGGTGTCTCTAATATCGGTGACGCGGTGCACGACGAGGGTTTCTTCGCCCCAGCTCTGCGCGCTGGCGAAGACCACGACGTCTCCGTCGCTGACGTCGTCCATGGAGCAGGGCATCCAGGGCATCACGTCGCCCCGGTACAGCGCCGGTTCCATGGAATCCGAGGAGACCACGCTGAGGGGAAACGGCGTGCCGGCGACCACGGTGAGGAATTTGCCGACGATGAGCAGGAGGACGGCGGCGAAGAGCACGTTGCCGAGCAATTGTTTGGCGGTAAGCTTCATCTCAGGCACCTCCCCTGTGGGTGACGTCTATTTTTATGTAGTCGGTGGCTATGCGGGAGAGCCTGGTGTGAGCAGGATTTGAGACGGTGCTGTGTTTCTGCACCACGAGGATGGTTATATTCCCATCACTGGCTATGTAATCCGTGCTTCCAGAGACTGTTTGCTCGAGGGTGACCGTGGTGCCCGTATTGGTGCTGTCCAGTTCGTCGTAGCTCCCGCTGCTCAGGTTCCACGCATATAGCGCGGCGCCACCCGGTTTCTGGTCGTGTGTTCCGCTTCCATTCCACAGGATGGTGAGCGAGGTGATGGCGCTCTGGTTTTCAGCGATTGAAAAGATAAAGCGATGGGCTGCATGATATCCGTGGGTTGTGGCTGCATCTGTTTGGGGTATACCGTCGTCGTCGGCGATGCGGGAGTAGTTGTCGAGTGGTATGGATGGTTCGCTGTCGGTGGCTGGCGGATTGTTTTGTGCCTGCGGCCGGTATGTCCATTTGTTGATGCCGGCGCTGCTGCTGAAGTCGTAGGTGACGGTGGTGTTGCCGGATGAGATGATGGTGTAGGAGGCGGGTATCTGGCTGGCCGTGTGCTGCGCTGCGTGCAGTAGATTGGAGTATACACTGCTCGTTGAAACGGCGATGGTCGCCAGGACGACGATGACAGCGATTTTTTTTCTCATGGTGTGCGGGGGAAAGAGGGGGAGGAGAGGGAAAAAGGGGGTTGGGCGTTGCGGCGTCCGGTTAGTGCGTCGTTGCCTGGAAGTCAAAGGATATGGTGCCGGTGTGTGCGGTGAGTCCGTCCGGATTGCTGGGGACGTCGATGGATATCTGTACCCAGACGTAGTCGTCGTTTCCGTCTGCTGCGGGGGTGGCGTCCTCGGTGTAGCGTACCTCTGCGGTGCTGTCCCACGTGGTGGCGATGCTGGTGCCGCCCATGTTTGCCGGATTGCTGTTGCCGGCGGCGAGCGTCCATGCCGTGCCGTCACCCGGCGTCTGGTCGCCGTTGGATCCGTCCCACATGAACGTGCCTCCGCCGGCTGCGGTCGGGTCGCCGTGAAGCCAGATGTGCAGGTAGTCAGCGCCGCTGGTGGTGGCTACTTCTATGTCGGTTATGTCAACGCTGAAGTTTTCCTCGTTGACGATGGCGAAGGCTGCCGTGTAGGTCTTGTTGACGCCGGCCATCATCTCTCCGAAGTCGAGCTCTAGGGTGGTGTTGGTGGCATCGGCGCGCAGGACGCGCATGCCGTCGGTTGCGTTGTCTCCGCCGACGAAGCGGATGAACCCGTTGGATGGATGGTTTATGTTGTACGTGTAGCTCAGTTCTGCTCTGGCGTACTGGGTGGCGGCTACCGCGGAGACGGCGACGAGTGCTACGCCGACGATCAGCAGTTTTTTTCTCATTCCATTCATGGTTTTCCTCCATGGTGTATACCCCTGGGGTGGGATTTTGGGTGTTCCGCCCCAGCCGTTGCGTGATGACGCCTTATTAGCATCATGCTAGCAATTAGTAAGCAATCTATATATAAACCGGTTACGAACGTGTCCTCAGTACGATAGATTAGCAAAATTTATAATAATATAAATTAAATAAAACACATAACCATACGCCACGCCACCTCCACCAGCCGGTCACTCAAGATACTTCCTTACATCCCGCAGCTTCTCCAGCAGCAATAGCCCCTTCTCTGTCGTCTTATACATATCCTTCTCCTCCACATGGTGAACAGACAAAAAATCGTTGTTCAGCAGAAACACGAGATATTTCTTAATCGTCTTAAAATTAAGGTTGGTTCGATACACCAGCGTCGTCTTGTTAATGCCATGAATGGCCGCCGTCAGCATGTCCGCCAGGATAACCAGCGTCCCCCGACGCTTCCCCGGCATATGAAAGTCGGAAAGCACCGCCTCCTGACCCTGAAGAAACATGGTCATCTCAACGATGCGGCTGACGCTGTCAGCAAGCTTCTCCGTCTCCAGATCATCCTTGACAAGATAGTCATGTATCCCCTGCTTCATCGCCGCCACGGCCACCTGCTCGTCTCCCTTCCCCGTCAGCATGATGACCGGCAGCTCTCTCCCCTCCCGCTTCATACTCTCCAGCACCTCCAGCCCGTCCATATCAGGCAGCAGATAATCAAGCACCACCACGTCATAGGCCTGCCTGCGCATGGCGTTCAAGCCCTCCCGGCCCGTAGATGCATGCGCCACGGTCACATCTGCCTCAAGATGACGGTTCAACGAGATCCTCACCGCTTCGTAGTCATCTTCGGTATCCTCAATACAGAGCACCGATACCGTTTGCTCATCGCTCCCGCCACCGGTCTCACGCTCCCCCGCCATCTCACACCGCCCCCTCAAGACGTTTCGGAATGGTAAAATAAAAGGTCGTTCCCACGCCCGGCGTGCTCTCAGCCCAGATACGGCCACCATGCGCCTCCACGATTTTCCTGCAGATCGCCAGCCCGGCCCCGGTGCCGCCATACCTCTCCCGGGGATGCAGCTGCGTGAAAATGCCAAAAATAGCATCAAGCTGCTGCTCCTCAATGCCGATACCGTTATCCCGGAAGCTGACACGATACGCGCCGTCCCGCTCAGCACAGGACACCTCGACCACCGGGCGGTCCTCCTCGTTGAACCTGACACCGTTGGCAATGAGATTCTTAAACAGTTCACCCATCAACATCCGCTGGCAGGTCACAACGGGAAGACGGCGGGCCCGTACCTCCGCGTTGGAAGCATCAAGCAGGGCAGCAAGCTCCTCCCGGGCCCCAGCGACCAGCTCGTGCAAAGCCACCGGCTCAAACGCCATGTCCTCCCGGCCGATACGGGACAGCATCAGCAGGTCGTCAACAAGACCGCTCAGCCGCCGGGCCGCCCGATGCAGCCGCTCCACATAATCCCGCCCCTGCCCGTCAAGCCGGTCAACGTAATCCTCCAGCAAAAAATGGGTAAAAATACGGAGCGAGCGAAGCGGCTCCTTGAGCTCATGGGAAACCACGTACGTATAATCCCCCAGTTCCCGGTTGACCGCCTCCAGATCCTCCGTTTTCTCCCGCAGATCCCGCTCAAGCCGAACGTTTTTGCTGTACAATACGCCCGCCAGGACGAGCGCCGAAAGCGGCAAAAGGCCGACGGCGGACACGAAGCCAAACGTGCCCGTCAGCACCGCATGGACAAGCGCCAGGCCGGTGGTAACCGCCCCGATATACACCAGCAGGATGCTCCACGCATGTGTGAAAAGAAAACGCTTCGGGTCAGCCATGATATCCGCCTGATCCACGGTCCAACGACATCTCCACACCGATACGGGCTCGTACTGCCACTGACCACGCCGCTGCTGCCAGCCGCACCACAACCGCGCTCATCAATGACATCCGCACCCCATCGTAAACTATATTATGCCGCCGTTCTTATATTGTTTTCTATATTTTTCGCCTCCGCCATCACACGCCGCACGCCCGCCCGAAGTGGAAAAAATTTTTAAACGTAAGGCCATTTACCCTCCGTAAAAGTATATATATCTAAAAGCAATATACAAACAACTCAG
>CAZQNC010000022.1:0-16034 GCA_964594625.1 uncultured Thermoplasmatales archaeon
TACAGCCTGCTCTTTTTGTTGGAGTCCTTTGCCATGCGGTTTACACCTCTTACTCGGTTGTCACAGTGCCGCCTGCCGCCTCGATTTTCTCTATGGCTCTGTCCGTCGCCTCGGGAACGGTAACGGTGAACGATGCCTCGACGCGTCCGCCGCCCAGCAGCTTGTCGTAGCCTTCACCGGCCAGGTCGATGTCTTCTGCCTCGAACTGCCAGAGGTTGCCGACGTTGATGGTCGTCTTCTCCTGTTTTTGGCCGTGACGGGTAAAGCCTTTTTTGGCGCCCCAGCGTCCCTTGAGATGCTTGTGCGTGGTGCCGCTGAGGCCGCTGCCTCCTTTTTCGCCGCGGCCGCGTCCCTTTTTCATGCTGCCCCGTCCGTGGGTGGTTGAGCCGCGATATTTCTTGGTCTTGTTTTTCATAGCATCCGCTCCAGCAGTTGGTTGATGTCGCTTCCGCGGTAGCCGAGTGCGCCACCGAGCGGGTAGGAACGCTTCAGCCCCTCGTAGCCTTTCACGGGGGGATGGAGTCTGAGTGTGGATGATGCAACGTCGCCGAGTTTTGCATTGCCGTTCATAAGCTGCTTGACGGCCTGCTGGAGGTCGTCATCCTCCAGGTCGGTTTTCGCTGCCAGGAGCCGCTCGAGGATGGGTTCGCTGATTTCCCCCCAGGTCACGTAGTCCTTGACCTTCTGCAGCATTCCCCGGTAGCTGTCCGTCTGCGGGATGAGCGTACAGTTGTTTATCGCCGGCAGATTGAGCATGTGCAGGGTGTCCCGTACCTGCTGCTTGGCATGCACGGTGCCCCGGACGCGAACAACCGCGAGCATCACTCGATCCCTCCAACCGGCCCGGATACGATGTTCAGGCGCTGACGCGTCTCGTCGGTCATCTTCATCTTGTTGATGTTCTTCAACGCCTCGAAAACGGCGTGTGCGTAATTGGTGATGGTGTTGGTCCGCCCCTTGGCGAAGCCCCAGGCGTCCTGCACGCCGGCCAGCTCCAGCAGCACCTTGGCCGTGTCGCCGACCGCGAGGCCGACGCCGCGCGGCGCGGGCTTCAGTGCCACCTGGACGGAGCCGCATTTCGCTTCAACGCGGAGCGGCAGCGTATGCGGGGTGCCGCATTCGCACACCCAGGAGCCGCAGCCCCGGCTGATTTCGATGAGATTGAGTTTGCCGATTTCCACCGCCTTCCTGATGGACATGCCGACCTCTTTGCCCCGGCAGACACCCAGGCCGACGAAGCCGTCCTTGTTGCCCACTGCCACCACCACGCGGAAGTTGACCCTTCGGCCGGAGTCAGTCATCCGCTGCACCATGTTGACATCCAGGACCTCGTCCTCGACATCCGGCAGCAACGTGTCCACGATTTCGACCTCTTTGAGCGGCAGGCCCGACTCCAGTGCCTGGGCCATCGACGTAATCTCTCCCTGCTGCACCAGCTTGCCCAGCCGCGTCTTCGGAACCCATTCGTTACTCATAGTCTGCCTCGATTTTCTCCACGGTTGCCTTTACCTGCTCCGGCATCGAATCGGAAATGTGCTCCCCATATATGCGCTTTTCGTCGGGCAGCACCTCGTCGCCGTGCGGCACGTCGACGCCTGCATCCAGCACACCCCGCAGGACGCCGAACACGTTCGAGCCGGGGATGGCAGGATGATGACCGATGTCCAAAACGCCCTCTGAGACGTCGTTGGCCAGGGCGCGCTTGCCGGCCAGCAGTCCGGCGAGATAGCAGGCGGGCATGTTGCTCATGCTGCCCTCCCAGCCGTAGTCGGCGAGATGCGTTCCGCTCGCAGCGGTTGCAACCACGTCGCCTGCCTCGTCATATCTGACAAACTGAACGCGAACGTTTTTGTTGGACTGCCGCACCACGATGCGCGGCTTCCCCGACTTGAGAAGACGGAGGCGCTGCCGGTAGTCTGTCTTGCCCTGGCGCCGTCGCTTAAGGGGCATGCGGTATCGCTTGTTGGCCTTCATTGTAGTTCCTCCTCGATGGCGCCTTCCATCCTGAGATGTGTCTTAAGATGATGAACGCTGCGAAACTCGCCGCCCTTCGCCCGCTGGTAGTAGCGGCGGTACTGAGAACGAGTGATGACGTCGCCGTCGCGGAGCTCCCGGAGGTAGCGCCGGATGGGGCGGATGGTCTGTATCCATCGCTGCTTGCGTGACTGCCGCGCGGTGGCCGAGCCCTTTCGTGAGCCGTGGCCGCGCTGGCGTCCTTTTTTGCGCTGCTTGTCCCGCTGGCGGGCTCTGCCCCGGGAGACACCCTGTTTCTTTTTTGCGGTGATGATGCCCTGCTTGACCAGGTTTCGGACGTCGCGCCGGGTGACCGCTTTTTCGACCTCCTCGGTCTCGTCGGGGTCGATCCAGACGCGGTGTTCACCGCACTTGAGCACCTCTGCTGCCAGGCGTCGTTGATTTTTCAGATCCATGTTATGTCCCTCTGTTCAACACGCGTATGTCCATTTCGTCTGCTTTCTCGAGGATGTGCTTGCGTTTCCGGCCGCCGACGGTTCCCGCGATGCGGATTGCCTCCGTATCCGGGTCGACGTCGTCGACCTCGCCGGGATTGTGCACCAGTACTTCTTTGAAACCCGAGGGATGCAGGCCTTTGACCTTCTGGGCCGTCCCGTAGCCAATCTTGGCGCTCGGGCGCTTGCAGCTCCTGCCCTTGCGCATCTTGGAATGGATGCCGCGGGGCTTGCGCCAGTTGCGGTCCAGGCGCTTGTAGAGCTCCGCCTGCTGCCTGACAAAATCCGGTGTGCGACGTTCTCGTAGCATGCGCCTGGTTTCCTCGTCCATCTCCGGTTTTTTCTTGGGGACGTATGCGCCTTCTTCCACTATTTCAACTTCTTCTTCGTCAGCCATGCTTATGCACCCTTCTCCGTGATATATATGCCGTCCTGGAAGACCCGGATGTCCCTGCGCCGCACGCGGACGGCTCGTTCGATGTTCGCCGCGGTCTGCCCGACGTGTTCCTTGTTGATGCCCTCAAGCGTGACGGCGTCTCCTTTCACGGTGACGGCGACATCGCCGAGGATGTCCGCCCTCCGGGGATACTGTTCTCCCAGGAAGTTGTCGATGAGCACGTGGTCGCCTTCGACGGATACCTTGACCGGGAAATGCGAGTAGACCACCTTCATCCGGTAGGTGAAGCCGTCGGTGACGCCCTTGACCATGTTGTGGATGTGCGAGGCATATGTGCCGACCAGCGATTTTTCCCGTGACCGGGGAAACTCGGCGGCGACCTTTACGACGTCGTCTTCCGCGGTTATCTCGACGGCAGGGTCGTCGAACGCGCGCTGCAGGCTCCCCTTTTCGCCGGATACTTTGACGACGGGGCCCTGAACGTCAACCTGCACGCCGTCCGGAATGTCGATTTCTTTTTCAGCCAGCGGTATTTTCATGGTATTCCTCAGTACACGTAGGCCAGCAGTCTGCCGCCGATACCCTCTTTCTTTGCCTCGTAATGGGACAGAATACCCCTGGTGGTCGAGACCAGGAGCATGCCGAAGTCCTCTGCCGGCAGATACTGGTATTCCCATTTGTCGAACTCGTCATGTTGGAGTGAATAACGGGGCTTGATGACGTTGCAGTCGTTGATAGCCCCCTTGAGCGTGACGTTGAACGTGCCGGCTTTGCCGTCGTCCACCCATTCGAAGGAATGGATGTAGCCATGGTCCTGCATGACCTTCAGGGAACGCCCGATGAGCTTGCTGGCGGGCGCTACCATGCATTCCGGTTTACCGGCATGTTCGGCATTCTTTATTGTAGACAGTGCATTGGCCAGAGTGTCATTCAGCATTTTACCGTGTCCCCCACAATGGACGTTATTTCTTAAATGTTTCGGGCTGGAACAGGGGTAAATCTTCAGCCCGTAACACTGCGCTCCATTAAAAATGTTTTGCCGGCTCACGGGCGCCAGAATTCCTTGACCGCTTCGACGACGTCGTCGGCCTCCTCCATGTCCATGTAGCGGCGGAATCTTTTGGCGCGGCGGTCGAGGATGACGGCGATGCCCCGGTCGCTTTCCTCCCGGATGAGCCGGCCGACGGCCTGCAGCATCTTCCGCGTGGTCGGCGCCTCCACCGCGTACTTCCAGCCGTTGCCGAACTTGGCGTCATAGTAGCTGCGCAATGCTTGTTGATGCGCCGACGGCGGCGGATAGGGGATGCCGACGATGATGACCATTTCGAGCTCCTCGCTGGGAAAGTCCATGCCCTCGGAGATGCGGCCGCCGATGACCGACAGGAAGACCCCGCCGTTGCGCCGGAAGCTGTCGATCTCCGCCATGAAACGGCGCTGGCTCATGCCCTGCTGCTCGACGTAGATGCGTCGGTGTATCGAGTTGCGGAGCCCCCGCCGGAGGAACCGGTTGAGCCTCGCGTAGGAGGAAAAGAAGACGGCGGTGTTGCGGTCGACGGTGTTGCAGACGCCGACGATCTTGTATTCCAGCTGGTTGCGCATGTCGTCGTTCATGCCCTGGTATCGGGTGCTGACGTCGCTGGTGTACAGTATCTTGCGGTTTTCCCGGGGAAACGGCGACGGGAAGCTGCAGAGCTCCGGGCTGCTCAATGACAGGGAATCGCGGTATTCCTCGAGCGGCTGCAGGGTCCCGGACATGTGGATGGAGGCATGGAACTCGTTTATCACCGAGGCGGCGATGGAAGCGTCAAGGCAGTAGAACTCCAGCCGGGGGTTGTCGCCGCCGTTCACCACGAGCTTGGCCCAGCGCTGGTCGAGGGTGAGCCAGGAGCTCAGGAAGCGGCCGACGCTGCGCACGAACGAGCGGGGCAGGATGTCCTGGCTTTCCTTGGCGTCCAGCACCACCTCGCCGTATTCCATGCATCGCTCCGCGTATGCCTCGATGTCCGGCCGGCGCAGGCCGGCGCCGCGGACGGCCCGGGCGAGCTTGCCCGGCGGGATGAAGCCGTCGCTGTCTCCCTCCTCCACGTAGGCGTCCCGCATGGCGTGGATGAGGTCGGAGAGCAGGTTGCAGAGGGTGACGATGTCCCGGTTGCCCTCCAGGTAGTCCCGTGTCTCCCTGACGGCTGCGTCGAGCACGTATTCGGAGAGCTGCGGCGACAAAACGTGGCGGCAGAAGTCGGGCAGGTTGTGGGCCTCGTCCACGATGAGGATGTCCCGCTCGAAGGAGGAGAAGCCCCACTGGGCGGTGAGCTGCTCCCGGAGAAACGGGTCGAACAGGTAGATATACGGGGCGATGACCACCCGGGCTTCCTGCACGAGTTCCTTGTTTATCTCGTAGGGGCAGAGGTCGTGGACCTTGCAGTACTCCTGCACCGACTCCGCCGAATGAACCTTCTGCACCGTCAGGTCTTCGGGAAGCTCGTTCAGCTGATAGAAATGAGCGAAAAACCGGCAGCCGTTGTCCAGGCGCTTGCCCTTCCTGACGGCCTTGATGGTCCGTTTTTTGCGGGTGGCGCACAGCCGGGATATGGCGCCTGAGTCGCCGCCCTGGAAGGCCTCGTTTTCCTCGGCGAGCAGACACATGTTGGCCCGGCCCTGAAACCCGATGGCCGTGATGCCGCCGATGGCCTGCAATTCGTTGATGGCCTGCTGCTGCTGCGAGTTGGTGCGCGTGAGATACAGGATACGGCGGTTGTCCCGTTTGGCCGCCTCGACGCAGGGCACCAGGGCGCAGATGGTTTTCCCTGAGCCTGTGGCAGCCTGCATGACCAATTGCTGCTTGTCGTCGATGCACCGCTGGACGGCCTGCATCATCTCCCGCTGATAGGCACGTGGTTCATAGGGAAAGCGCATTCGCCCGTAAATGCCGCGGGCTACATTAAACCATCGATAGGCGGGCTAGGGCTCGAAGTATCCGAAGTCGAGGTTGCCCCAGTCGTCGTAGTCGCGCGGGCCATGCGTGCCGTCCGAGTAGTCGAGCAGATGGTACGTGTAGCGGTAGTTCATCACGCTCCGGTAGCTCCGGAAAATGTAGGAGCCGAGCTGCCAGGGATACTTGCTGAACTGGTTGTCGCATCCCGGGGGATGGCCCGCGTAGATGCCCATCGTGTGCCCGGTCTCGTGCATGATAAGGCAGGCGTAGTAGAAGTCGATTTTTTCCTGCGTGGGCCGCAGCATCTTGCCGGCCAGTGGCTGCCGCGATATCTGGAAGCAGTTCACGCCTCCTTCATCGAAGTCAAGGATGCTGCCGTCGCCGGGGAACGCGTGGCCGTCAACCAGGAAATGCCGGTTGATGATGACCCCGTAATGGAATATGCCGCGCCGCCACGCAGTGCTGCCGTTGTGCAGGAAATACGCCTGATAGATATCGGTGAGCTCCCCGGGCCCGGTCAACCCGTCATAGGATATGGTTTCGCCGCCGCCCATGCAGCCGTCGTCGAGATGGTAGATGATGTTTCGCCGGTTGTGGACGGTTTTGAGCAGCTCCACGGTGCCGTTGGTGACATATCCCACGCTATCATTGGGCTGCACGGCCATCTGGTCGAGCTCGATGAAAAGATCGGGGCGATAGGGGTCGGCCTGCCGGTCACGCATGCGGTATTCCTCCAGGTTGGACAGGCTGTCGTTGTCCGGATCCAGCGTGGCATGGCTTTCAGGTGTGAGCGGGTCGTAGCCCCAGCGGTCCTCCCATTCGATGGGCATGCCGTCGCCGTCTCTATCGCTGCCCATATCGCTCACCAGAGGGTCGGTGCCATACCTGTTGGCTTCCTCCCAGTCGGTGAGCGTATCGCCATCTGTATCGCCGCCCGTGATGGAAAACCAGAGCTCGCAGTCATGCTCCATAGTGTAAATGCTGCCGTCGTCGCAGCCGTTCAGCCGCCCGTAACCGCTCTCGTCACCGCGATAATCGTCGCCGGTCCAGTCACCGGTCAACCGGTTGTACTGCAGCGTCGCGCTCCGCTCGTTTCCCGATACAACGGCGTCGTCGCTGCCGCCGATGTCACAGCGGACGGCGCCCCCGGTATCGTGCGCCCGGAGCTGCACGGTAACCGGTACCACGTCGACGTCGACGGGGACCGACACGGCCGCCTGCCATCCGATATCGTAGCAGTACGGGCCGTCCAGTACCGGGCTGGAAACAGTTTCGCCGTTGATACCGACTGTGACGGACAGGGACGAGGGAATATCGGATTCGAGCGCCCGGACATCCGTTACCTCCACCGTTATCGTATCCTCTGCCGGAAACATGCCACCGCTCGGCTGCTGCACGGTCGCATCATTCTCATGCAGTGAAGACGACGACGTCAAAAAAAGGGCGGCGGCCATGAGGCATACAAGGGTCACCGTTGCCGTTCTCATGCATCGCCACAAAGCGAGGGATACATTTTAAGGTTGCGGTGGCCGGCTACCAGCGCCGCCTGACGACCGCGAGGAGCACGATGCAGGCCAGGATGACACCGATGGCCACCGCCGCCAGGTCGTTCCGGCGCTCCGTCTCGGACACCGTTCCGCCTCCGGGGTCTCCGTAGAGCGCCGCCTGCGCCTCGTCGTATGCCTCGATGAAATGCTGCATGGCGGCGCTGTAGCTGCCCGCCCCGGCCAGGGTTTTTCCCTCCCGGTAGCGGTCCCATGCATCGTCGTCGCCGGTCACGGTGGCGGCGATGCCGGATCTGGCCCGGGCGATGCTGGCCGCCACGTCGACGAGGATGCCGTCGACGTCGCTTGAGGTCTGACGCATGACGTCGCGGAGGTTGCCCAGGGTGATGCCGTAGCTGGCGTTCCATGCCCCGGCGACGGCATCTCGCTCGTCTGCCTCGGCGATGAGAAACGCGTTCTGCATGAGGTAGGCCTGCCGCTGCATTTCGACGTCCGACGTGGTGAGCACGTCTGCGACGGCGTCATTGCCGACCTCTCCGGCGAGCGCTTCCACGGCGTCGTTTTCCCTGAGGAAGACAGATTCGACCCGGTGGCAGGCGTCGGTGATGCCGCCGTGTCCGTAGCGCTGGAGCAACTGGACGGCGAGCTGGGCGGCGCTGCCGCTTCGATAGGGTTCATAGATTGTGGTATCGGCGATGTGGACGGGGACGTAGATGGCGCTGCACTGGTCGGGGGCGAACCATCCCATGCTCAGGGTTTCGTAGCCCTGCCGGGGAATCTTGTAGACCATGGCGCCTTTTTCGCTGTCTTCGCACATGCCCCGCATGCCCTGGAGGTCGTCGCTGTGCAGCCGGGACCATGCCATCATGTCGTGGGGGGTGATGTCGCCGTACCTGGCCTGCACCCGCCGGGATATTTCCGCCTCCCAGGCCGCATACCGGTACCGAACCAGGAGGCGGGCGGTGCTGCCCCCGGCGTCGATGACGTTGACCCGGAAAAAGCCCACGGTGGCGCCGTCACCCTCGGCGATTTCGACGCGCTCTCCAAACGGGGTCTGCCTGACGGTGACATCGGTGTCGGTGACGCTGAGCAGGCGGACGCCGAGCAGCGACCCCAGGCGAACGGTGCGACCGCGGCGGACGTCGCCCTCGTAGCTGCTGTCGAACGTGGGGGCGACGAAGAGGCGCTTGAGGACCATGCTGTCCCAGAGCTGCCTGGGGTAGTTGCTGCGCACCGCGACGCCGTGCACCTCCTGCACGCTGTAATGGATGGCGGTTCCCTCGATGAGATATGCGCTGCTCGGCCCGACGACGAAAAGGTTTTCGGGAACCCCGGGTGCGTGCATGTCCTCGACCGCCCGGACGAGCATGTCGACGGCCTGCTGTTCCGTTGCGGCGGTCTGGCAGGCGTAGCGTATCCAGTCGAAGTCGTCCCATGCGTTGGGGCTTGGATTGCGCCAGTACGACGGCAGGTCTGCGTCGCCGTAGGCGATGCCCGCCTGGCTCAATGCCATGCCGGGCTTGACCACGTCGGGGGGAACGTCTCCCTCGGTGGCCACGCCGATATATTTCTGGTCGGTGGTAAACGTCATGTCCCGGCCCAGCCAGGGGGTATGATACGTGTACCGGTAGCTCTCGTTAACCATGGTCAGCACCTGCAGGCCCGGCCGCGACGGGTCGCGCACCTTGAGCAGCAGGTTGTATTCACCCGCGGTGGCGTCACCGGCGGCAATGATGTCCTTGCAGGCCGTCGCGCCGGGAGCCACGAAGAGAAAAACGGCGAGGAGCACCAGCACCCGTTTCATAACAGGATAATAATACACGACAATAAAAAGGTTGACATGGGAAAGTTTTTAGCGCGGCAGCCACATGTAGCCATGTGACGCTCCTTGTTCGCTACGGCGAAATCGGGCTGAAAGGCCGGCCGATACGGCAGCAGTTCGAAAACATCCTGCTGGGCAACATCCACCGGGCGCTCTCCTGGGCCGGCGTAGCGCACACGACGAGCAAGCAGCGCGGCCGGCTGTACGTTGAGACCGATGACGCCGACGCAGCTATGGAGGTGCTCGGGGAGGTGTTCGGCATCGTATCCCTGTCGCCGGCCATCGATACCTCGGCTGACCTGCCGGGCGTTGCCAGCGCCGCGGCGAGCTTCGCCTCATCCGTCAGCCCCGGGGACAGCTTCGCCATACGGGCCACCCGGACGGGCAGCCATGCTTTTACCAGCCAGGATGTCGGCGTTGCAGCCGGGCAGGCCGTAGTCGATATTACCGGAGCAACGGTCAACCTGGGCAGCCCCGACCGGGACATCGGCGTCGAGGTGCGCGACAGCCGGGCGTATGTGTTCGACACCACGCGTGATGGACCGGGCGGGCTCCCGTATGGCTCCCAGGGATATGTCGTGGCGGCGGTCGCGGACGAGGGCGACCTGCAGGCGGCCTGGCTGATGATGCGCCGGGGGTGCACCGCCGTGTTTGTCTGCCGGCCGGAGATGGAGCCGGCGATACGTGAACGGCTCCGCTGGCGGCCGGCCGACGTCATCACGGCGAACGGTGACCTGTTCGAACAGGCGGAAAAGCTGGCGCTGCAGCGAAACGCGCAGGGGCTGGTCACCGGAGGAGAGCGCTATACGAAGCGCCGGCTGCCCGTGTTTTATCCATTGCTGGGCTACCGGGAGGTGGCACCATAGACATCGTGGTATACGGCGCCGGGGCGCTCGGCTCGTTCGTGGGCGGCATGCTCTCCCGGCAGCACGAGGTCACGCTGGTCGGCCGCCGGGAACACATGACGGCGGTCCGGCGGCGGGGGCTGCACATATCGGGCACAACCGAGCTGGTTGTCCACCCTGCGGCTGCCACCGCGCTCCCCGACCGCGGGGCGGACCTGGTCATTCTGACCGTCAAGGCCTACGACACCATCGGGGCGGCCCGGGACATCCATGCGACATGTGACGCGCCGGTGCTCTCCCTTCAGAACGGTCTCGACAACGAGCAGACATTAGCCGACGTGCTCGGCGAAGAGCGGATAATCGGCGGGGTCACCTCGCACGGCGTCCGCTACATCGAGCCTGGGCGGATAGCGCATACGGGCATCGGGGACACCATCATCGGGGAGCTCGACGGCACCATGAGCCGGCGGGTCGAAGCCATCGCGCAGGCATTGTCCGACTGCGGCATCGCAACCGCGACAACCGGCGCCATATGGCGGGAGCTCTGGCGCAAGGCCATCGTCAACGCGGCCATCAACCCGGTGACGGTGCTGCTGCGATGCCCGAACGGCTTTCTGCTTGAAAACGAGGACACCCGACGGCTCATGCGGGACATCTGCAACGAGGGCATCGCGGTCGCCGGAGCCTGCAACGTCGATGTCGGCAGCGTCGTTGAGCAGGCGGAGCTGGTGGCCAGTCGCACCGCGTCCAATCACTCGTCGATGCTGCAGTCGATACAGCGCGGGCGGCCCACCGAGATAGAGCACATCAACGGGGCCATCGTGTCATGCGGCGAAAAACACGGCGTTGACACGCCGGTCAACGAGACGTTGACACGCTTGGTCAAAGCACTGGAAAAGGAAGCCGCTGTTGCCCCGGAGGGCATCGGTCAGGGTAACGCAGCAGAAGACCGATAGCACGGCCGCTGTCCGGCATCCGGGTTGGCCTCACGGTCATCGATCGCGGAGGGACCCAGAGACACCGATTGGTATGTCGCTCTACGCTTGCACCTCCAGTCATCGCGACGGCTCCTGAAGGCCTTCGAATAGAGCAGTACGACAACCAACCGGGCTTTTAAAAATGTTATTGCCGCGTCTGGATCAGCGACGGCAGCTCGGCGACAGAATGGATGGTCAGGTCGGCTGCCACCCGGACGCCTATCACGGTGCATCCGGCAGCCCGGCCTGCCCGGACGTCGCTGTCGGTGTCGCCGATAAACACCGCGTCGGCCGGCTCCACGTTGAGCCGCGTGCAGGCCTCCAGCAGCATCCCGGGGTCCGGTTTGCCCTGCTCGACGTCGTCCGGGGTGACGATGGCATCGAAAAAGATGTCGATGTCGAAATGGCCGAGGATGCTGTCCACGCAGCCCCGCGGGGTGTTGGTGACCAGCGCCGTCGGATACCCGTCGAGCGCCCGGAGCATCTCCCGGGTGCCGGGAAAGATGGTGATGCCGCCGACGTAGTCCCCGAAAATGGTGAGGCAGAAGGCGCCGACCTGGTCGTCTATGCCCAGGCGGCGGAGGTTTTCGTACAGGTCGTGGCCCCAGTATGTGTCTCGGAACGCCTGCTCGCTGATGGGCTCATGGCCGTAGCGGCGCAGGGCGGCGTTGAGCGCCCGGAGCCAGGCATGGAACGAGTCGACGAGGACGCCGTCCATGTCGAAGAGCACCGCCGCAGGGGTGAGCATCGGGTTATTCCCCGTGGAGCCACCGATGGTCGGTCATCTCGTAGTCGACGAGCTCGCCGGCGTCAAACCAGAGTGATATCTCCTGCCGCGCCGTCTCCGGCGAGTCGCTGGCGTGGACGATGTTCCGGCCGATGTCCTGCGCGAAATCGCCGCGGATGGTGCCCGGCCTCGCCTCGTGGGGGTCGGTGACGCCGACCAATAGGCGGACGCGCTCGATGACGTTGTCGCCCTCCAGCACCATGGCCAGGACGGGGCCCGAGGTGATGTAGTCTATGAGGCTCTCGTAGAATGGTTTTCCTTCGTGCACCGCGTAGTGCCGCTCGGCCAGCTCCCGGGACACTGACAGAAATTTCACGGCGACGATGGTGATGCCGGCCTGCTCGAATCGAGCCATAATGCGGCCGGTGAGCCGGCGCTGTACGCCGTCGGGTTTGACCATGACGAAGGTGCGCTGCATGCTACCGCCGGGAGTGCTTGGACCAGTTGACGTAGCGGGGGGTGCGCCCCAGGTCGAGATGGTTTTTGCGGCATTTGCTTGAGCAGAAATAGAAAATCTGTCCGTTCTTTTTGACGTACATCATGCCCGTGCCGGGCTCGATTTCGGTGCCGCAAAACGTGCATTCGCGTTTGGTTACCATCTTATTTCACGGATAATTTTTTTGCTTCTCGTTCTGCTTCGCGGAGCATGAGTATGTCGCCCTCTCGGACGGGGCCCATGGCGTTGCGGGTCAGCACCCGGTTTTGCTCGCTTCCCTCGAGTATTTTGACGCGAACCTGGATGATCTCACCGCACATGCCGGACCGGCCGATGATTTCGACGACTTCTGCCGGGATGCCTTCGGTCATGCTGCTCCCTTCAGGCCCTCGATTTCCTTGACGATTTCGTTGAGCAGGTCCTCGCCGTCGCCGGGCTGCGTGATGGCAACCGATGCGGTTGCAACGTTTTTGAGACCGGCCGCACGGCCAAGATCGTTTTGCGACGGGACATATGCATAGGGGACCTCCTTGTCCTCGCAGAGCAGGGGCATGTGCGCCAGGATTTCCTCGGGGGTGACATCGGTGGCCATAACCACGAGCTTGGCCTGCTTGCGCTCCGTCTGCTTGGTCACCTCGTTGGTGCCCTTGCGCACCTTGCCGCTGTCACGCGCCTTTTCCACGACCTCGTAGACCTTGTCGGTGAGCTCTTCCGGCATCTCGAATCTTACATACATTGGCATATTGGTGCCTCCTTCTGGTTTAGACCATCATTATTCATAGGCGTAGCACGGAATAGAGACGGGATATATAAGCGTGGCGGTGCCGGCATTATGGCGCTAGAACTCGTATATCTCGGGGCCGACGGGGCTGAAGATGACAACCCGCTTGGGTTTCTCCGCCTCAGCGAGCCGGCGGTGGACCATGGACAGTTGTTCCTCCCGCGCCTCCCGTATCCGGTTCTGCTCGTCGCCGGCGTATTTCTTGGAGTAATGCGTTCCCCGGTTGAGCAGCATGCTGCGCAGGGCCAGCGCGATGAGATAGACGAGCTGCCGGTCGGACCAGTTCCGGCTCACGGAGCCGTTCTGGGCGTACATGAACGTGTTGTTGTCCAGCTTGGTGGGCAGCCACATGTCCCCGTTGACGTAGCCCTTGCAGTGCCGGAGGATGACGTTGGCATCCGGGAGCTCCTTGAACCTGTCCCAGCCCTCGTCGGTGAGCCACTGCGTGGAATAGTTTATCATGAAGTAGACGGACAACGCGTCCTCCCGGTCCCGGGTGAGCTTTTCGAATTCGTCGAGGGCGGCCCGGATGTCAAACGGCTGTTCCGCATCGGCCGGGGCAATCGACTGTTTGAAGTCGCCGACGAACGTCCATTTGATGTCGCTGTGCGCCATGGCGAAATCCCTGTATCGGCCCACCAGGCGGGTGAAACCCTCGTAGATGTCCTGGTAGTTCACCCGGTCCTTGTGCCGCTCGTGGATGACGTTGAGATACAGGTGCCTGGCACCGATGGATTTCAGAAAATGCATAACCCGGAGGCAGAAAATGCCGCCGTTGTAGTAGGCCTCCGCCCCGGTTTCCTCCATGGACGTCCGGGTGCCGTCGGTCATCTCATATATGACCAGGTTTTCGATGTCCTCCCGGGTTGGCTGGATGTCGAGCTCCCGGCAGACCTCGTCAAACATGTCCTGGATGACGGAGGCATCAGGGAAATGATTGTCGTCTGGCATTTTCTGACGAAAAAGACACGTGCTATATATGCATTGTCTTTTCTTCCGCTGCAGCACCAGAGAGAGCATCCGGGCCGCTCCAGGCATGACATGGAGAAGATATACGAGATATACACAAAGTATATAAGCGGATGGTACGATGTCGTATAGGGTGGAGCGAGGGAGCGAGGACAACATGACCAGCGGGGAGGCTCTCACTATCCTCTACGTGGAGGACGATCCGGAGGCATTCCTAATCGTTAAAACAATTTTAAAACGAAAAATAAAGGAAAAAATTGACATCCGGTGGGCGGACAGCGGCAAGGACGCACTCAAAAAAATCGCCCACGGACATGTCGACCTGATTTTTCTTGACTACCTGCTGCCCGACATGGACGGCCTCACCGCGCTGGACAAAATCAGGTCTGCAGGCATAACCGCCCCGGCGGTGCTGCTCACCGGACACGGCGGCGAAGATGTGGCCGCGGCGGCGTTCAAAAAAGGCGTTATCGACTACATGCCGAAACGGTTTGAAAACCTTGACAGCGTTGCGGCGCGGCTGCTCTCCTCCGTGAAATGCGCCGCCGGGATGGCCAAGGTCTGGCAGAACACGCAGTCCTTTACCGACCTGACAAGGAACCGGGACAGCCAGGTGATCCTGGCGGACATGCTCCGGACGGCGGCAAACGGAGCGAAGAAAACCCATTTGCTCCACAAGGCAAACCTGAACTCGGCCAGCATCAAAAAATATATCAGCTATGCGGTCAGCAACGACTACATGCAGGTGCGGAGCGAAGGCCACACCGGCATCTACGTGACCACGCCGAAGGGCATGGAGCTGCTGTCCAAGATGAGCGACGTCCACCAGCTACTGATATAACCACAAGCATTTTGTGTGCAAACCCTCGGCCTTGACATCGCAGTACACCTCATATTTAACCGTTGTGAACGCTGCGTGCATACGGGCCGTTCACAAGCCTCTTTTGAACCGTTGGGATGATATACCGTGGAACGGCCCAGGCGACAGACAAAGCCATGAAGGCACGCGCCCACCTGGGAGGGCCACACAAACCAAAAAGGTGAGGAAAACATGAACAACAAAATAAAAAGCATTTTGGGAAGCGTGCTGGTCATCGGCATCGTCGCATCGATGATGACGGTGGGAACGCAGTCTTTGTTCAGCGACACAGAAACCAGCACCGGAAACCTGCTGCAGGCCGGGTCGCTCGACCTCAAGATAGACCTCGACAGCTACTGGAACGGAGACTACTATATCGACGAGACTACTGGTGAAGAGGTCCCCGTGCTCTACGGCGAAAAACACTGGGACGAACGCGACCTCGACGGTGATGACGTGGCATTCTTCTACTGGGACGATGTCAAGCCCGGCGACTGGGGCGAGATGACCAGCAGCCTGCACGTGAACGACAACGACGCCTGGGGCTGGGTGCGAATCCTGCCTACGGTAGACGACGACAACGGTCTTACCGAGCCGGAAGCGACCGACGGCGACACTACCGGAGGCGACGGCGAAGGCGAACTCGACGACTATCTGCGGTACTACATCTGGCTGGATGAGGGACAGATACCCGGGTTCCAGGGCAAGGATGAAGACCCGTACGAAGGAAACAACATCTGGGACTGCTGGTCGACAGATGGTGATACCGACGGACTAGCGTGTGAACCGTTCCTGTTCAACACCGACTCACAGGGCAAGCCGCTGAGCGCCATCAGAGATGAAGGCGAAATCGGCGACTTCAGAGACCTCGAAGCATACGGTAGAGTACCATACCTCGAGAACTGCACGACATACTACATCGGCATCTACTGGTGGCTTCCGATAGAGACCGGCAACATCGTCCAGACCGACAGCTGGGGCGCAGACTTCTACTTCTACGTCGAACAGAAAAGAAACAACCCAAACCCGAACCCGTGGGCTGACTGAACAAGCAGAGATATCCGCTGCATCTCCCCAACTGACGGGGAAATGCAACAGGAGCCCCACAAATGAACAGCAAGGCTAAAAGCATCCTGGGAAGTATCCTGGTCGTCGCCATAGCGGCAGCGCTGACAACCGCAGGCACGCAGTCGCTGTTTAGCGACAGCGAGTCAAGCATCGGGAGCACATTTGCCGCCGGCGAGCTCGACCTCAAG
>CAZQNC010000023.1:0-15540 GCA_964594625.1 uncultured Thermoplasmatales archaeon
GCATCGCTATACCGTATACGATGCACGACGAAGCATTGGTTCTCGACCTGCGGCGGAAGGCGCTGCAGATACGCAAACATGTCGTCGATTCCGTCTACCGCGCCGGCTCCGGGCATCCGGGCGGCAGCCTCTCTGTTGCAGACGTGCTGGCCTGCCTGTATTTTCACGAGATGCGATATGACCCCGAGCAGCCCGGCTGGCCCGACCGCGACCGCCTGGTCCTGTCCAAGGGACACGCGGCCCCGGCGCTCTACGCTGCGCTGGCCCTCGCCGGCTACTTCCCTGAGGAGGAGCTCAGGGAGCTCCGGAAGACCGGCCATTTTCTGCAGGGGCATCCCTGCATGAAAAAGGTCACCGGCGTGGACATGTCCACGGGCAGCCTGGGGCAGGGCTTGAGCGCTGGCATCGGCATGGCGCTGGCCGGCCGTCTGGACAACAAGGACTACCGGGTGTACGTCATCCTGGGCGACGGGGAGATCGACGAGGGCCAGATATGGGAGGCCGCGTCGGCTGCCTCGCATCATCAGCTGAGCAACCTGGTCGCCATCCTCGACCGGAACGGCCTGCAGATCGACGGGCATACGGAGGAGATACTCTCGCTGGAGCCCATCAAATGGCGCTGGCGGGCCTTCGGCTGGCGGGTGCTCACCGTTGACGGCCACGACATCGAAGAGGTCCTGTCGGCGCTGCACGAGGCAAACCAGAACGACAAGCCGACGCTCATCATCGCGTATACCATCAAGGGGAAAGATGTCTCGTTCATGGAGGGCACGCTGTCCTTCCACGGCAAGCCCCCGTCGGACGAGCAGTATGTCAAGGCGATGACCGAGCTCGAGCAGCTGGAGGAGGAATTGTATGATTAAAGCAGAGATATCCGACAAGATGCGCAACCTCCGGGACGGCTACAGCTCGGCGCTCATCGAGCTCGGTCATCAAAACAATGACGTGGTGGCGGTGGACGCCGACCTGGCGCTGTCCACCAAGACCAAGCGTTTCGGCACCGTGTTTCCCGACCGCTTCTATGACTTTGGCATCGCGGAGGCCAACATGATGTCCGTCGCTGCCGGCCTGGCCACCTGCGGCAAGGTCGTGTTTGCGTCCACCTTTGCCGTGTTTGCCACCGGCCGGTGCTACGACCAGATACGGCAGTCCATCGCCTATCCGGAGCTCAACGTCAAGATCGTGGCCACCCATGCCGGCATCTCGGTGGGCGGCGACGGTGCCTCCCATCAGATGCTGGAGGACATGGCGCTGATGCGGGCGCTGCCCAACATGCGGGTTGTCGCCCCGGCTGATGCCATCGAGGTCGAAGAGGTTATTCCGGCTATCGCGGAGCAGCCCGGGCCGTTTTACGTCCGGATGGGCCGGGCGGACGCCCCGGTCATCTTTGACAAGCATCGCCCGTTCGAACTCGGCACGGCGGTCCCGCTGCGGGAGGGCGGCGACGTTGCCATCATCGCCACGGGCACCATGACCGCCGAGGCATTGCGCGCCCACGACCTGCTGCAGCAGGATGACGTCGATGCGAAGGTCATCCATATGCCGACGGTGAAGCCCATCGATGCCGATGCGGTGCGCCATGCCGCGGAGGAGACGGGCTGCATCCTGACCTGTGAGGAGCACTCGGTCATCGGTGGGCTGGGTGACGCGGTGGCGGCTGCCATGGCTGACCGGCCGGTTCCCCTGCAGCGGGTGGCCATCAACGACGTTTTCGGCGAATCCGGCGAAGCTCGGGCCCTGATGGAAAAATATGGATTGACGGCGGACAACATCGCCATGCAGGCACGGCGTCTCATCGAGCTCAAACAGTAGCCGCAACATCTCGCGCGGGCTGATGAACGCTTTTATAGCTTCTGCTGATATAGCCCCGTATGGAACGGCGTCTGCTTCGCACCGCCCGGCGGTCGCGGCTTGCATACACAGCCGTTTTTCTTTCCATCGGCGGCAACGTCGCATTGTTCGCGGTCAAATACTGGGTGGGCCTGCGCGTTGACTCGGTGGCCATGCAGGCGGACGCCTGGCATACGCTTTCTGACACGCTGACCTCGGTCATCGTGCTCATCGGCTTCTATATGGCAGCCCGGCCGCCCGACCGGGAGCATCCCTTCGGGCATGGAAGAGCGGAGTCCATCGCCGCCGTGGTCATCGGCACAATGCTGGCCGTGGTCGGCTTCAGCTTTCTCCGGGATTCCCTGATGAGGCTGCTCACGGGCGATACGGTCGACTACGGCACGTTCTCCATCCTTGTCTTCCTGGCCACCGTCTTCGTCAAAGAGGGCATGGCGCAGGTGTCGTTTCATGCTGGCAGGAAACATGACTCCGCGTCCCTGGTCGCCGACGGCTGGCATCACCGGAGCGACGCGCTCACCTCGCTGCTCATCGTCGTCGGAGCCTGGGCCGGCGGCAGCTATGCCTGGATAGACGGCGCCCTGGGCATTATGGTGTCCGCGTTCATCTTTTACGCTGCAGGGTCCATCCTCCGTAACGTGGTCACCTCGCTGCTCGGCGAGCGGCCGAGCCCCGAGCTGCAGCAGCGCATCGCTACGGCTATCGGCGAGGCTGCACCGGAGGCGTCCGACGTCCATCACATCCATACGCACCGGTACGGCGACCACCGGGAGATGACCGTGCACATCCGCCTGCCGCATGACACGCCGCTGCATGCCGCCCACGCCATCGCGCATCGGGTTGAGAGGGTGCTGTACGAGCGCTTTGACATCGCGGCCACGGTGCACGTTGACCCGCTGCCAGATGGGCACGTGTAAGCTTTTAAAGCACGCCGGGTTGCATCAACATATGGAACCCTATAACACCTTCGAGCACACCGCCGATGTGGGGATAGAGGCCCGGGGCGCCACGCTGGAGGAGGCGTTCGCCAACGCGGCCCGGGGCATGTTTTCTATTATCGTCGACGGCAGCGACATCGCCGCCCGGGTGAAGCGGGAGATATCGCTGGAGCCGACGGATGACGACGAGCAATTGCTGGTGGACTGGCTGTCAGAGCTGCTCTACGTCCACGACGTCGACGGTCTGGTGTTCGACTCCTTCGAGATAACCATTGACGGCGGCCTGCACGCGACGGCGTGGGGTGAGCCCTACAGCCGGGACAGGCACGGATACGGGTCGGAGATAAAGGCCGTTACCTATCATCTCCTGGGCATCAAAAGAAATAAAAAGGCCGTCCATATAAAAGTGCTGTTTGATATCTGAGGGATACCATGTGGAAAGGACCGCTAGACAAACGTGACGACTATCGCTATGAGATTCCATCCAGCTACCGGGGCGAGCACGGCAACCTGGACATGCGCACATCGGCTGTCATCTACGCCAGCTCCGATATGATTAACGCCATCCGGGGTGACAACGCACCCGAGCAGATCGCCAACGTGACCACGCTCCCCGGCATCGTGGGCAGCGCCATGGCCATGCCGGAGATGCACTGGGGCTACGGCTTCCCCATCGGCGGCGTGGCCGCCACGGATGCAGAGGACGGCGTCATCTCCCCGGGCGGCGTGGGCTTCGACATCAACTGCGGCGTACGATTGATTCGGACGGACATCCATGCCGACGACCTCGACCGGCAGGAGATACAGCGGCTTATCGACAAAATGTTCGTCAACGTGCCGTCGGGCGTCGGCTCCAAGGCCAAGGTCCGGCTGAGCAAGCCGGAGCTCGACGACGTCCTGCGCATCGGCGCCCGCTGGGGCGTGGAAAACGGCTACGGCTGGCAGGACGACCTCAGGGTGCTGGAGGAAAACGGCGCCATGGACGCAGCCGACCCGTCGCATGTGTCGGACAAGGCGATGGAGCGCGGCAAGTCTCAGGTCGGCTCGCTCGGGGCGGGCAACCATTTCCTTGAGATACAGCGGGTCGTCGACATCTACGACGAGCAGGCAGCGAAGGCATACGGCATCGAGGAGGGCAACGTCACCGTCATGATCCATACCGGGTCGCGTGGATTCGGCCATCAGGTCTGCACCGACCATCTCCGCGTACTGGAGCGAGCCGTCAAAAAATATGGTATCTCGCTGCCCGACAAGCAGCTCGCCTGTGCTCCCGCATCGTCGGACGAGGCGCAGTCATATTTCCGGGCGATGGCCTGCGCCGCCAACTTTGCCTGGTGCAACCGGCAGCTCATCACCCACTGGGTCCGGCAGTCCTTTGAGAGCATCCTCGGGCAGACCGGGCACGAGCTGGGCATGGACGTGGTCTACGACGTCTGCCACAACACCGCCAAGCTTGAAACGCACGAGGTCGACGGGGAACGCCGCAATCTATACGTGCATCGCAAGGGCGCCACCCGCGCCTTCGGCCCGGGCAGCCCGGGTATCCCGGAGCAGTACAGCCATGTCGGCCAGCCGGTCATCATCCCCGGCGACATGGGCACCGAGAGCTACCTGCTGGCGGGCACCGCCGCCTCCGAGGAAACCTTCGGCTCCACCTGCCACGGCGCCGGCCGGACCATGTCCCGGACGCAGGCCCGGAAGAAAAAACACGGCAAAGACGTGGGCCGGGAGCTGCAGGACAGGGGCATCTACATCCATCCCAACAGCTGGAAGGTGGTGGCCGAGGAGGCTTCCTACGCCTACAAGGACGTGAGCAGCGTGGTCAACGTCACGCACAACGCCGGTATCTCCCGCAGGGTGGCGCGCATGAAGCCACTCGGCGTGGTCAAAGGATAACCATGGACATATTCCTCCCGGCGCTCAAAATTGGCATCTGCGCCCTGTTCGCCGTTATCTCAACCCGGTTCCAGTTTCTCGATGGCGCCGGGACGCTGGCCGCCACGGCCATCGGCCTGGTCATCATCTTCGCCGGCGGCATCGCCTGGTTCGCCATCCTCCTGCTCTTCCTCCTGCTGGGCATCGCCGCCACCAAATACCGGTACAAGTACAAGGAGCGCAAGGGCCTGCACGAGCGGGGCAACGGGATGCGCAAGGCCCGTAACGTCCTGGCCAACGGCACCCTGCCGGCGGTCACCGCGCTGCTCGCGCCCGTGTTTTCCCGGGGGGAGATGGCGGTTCCCTTCGCCGCGGCCATCGCCGTTGCCACCGCCGACACGTTTGCCTCGGAGCTCGGCGTGCTCTCGGAAAAAGTATATCTGATTACGACGCTGCGGCGCACCGACGTGGGCACCAACGGCGGTGTCTCCTGGCTGGGCGAGGGCGCCGCACTGCTCGGCAGCCTGGCCATCGCCATCTCATCGGTTTTTTTACTCGGGCTGCAGCCAATCTGGCTCCCGTTTATCGCCGCCGTGGGCTTCCTCGGCTGCCAGGTGGACTCGCTGCTGGGGGCGACGTTGCAGGGCGGCGAAATCGGGACGGAGGAGCAGCTGCCGTCCGATGCCGTGCTGACCAACAGCGACGTCAACCTGCTGTCCATTGCCATTGCGGCGCTCATCGCGTTCGTGTACGCCGTCCTGTTGTTCTGACCGCGGTTACATCAATCTCGGCCTGCCGCCGGGTGTGAAACGAAAACTGCGGCCTGATGGAAAAACGATACCGGCGGGTATGGGTAATGGCGCCGTCCAGCGCGGACACCAGGCGCTCGATGAACGCCAGGGTTCTGCTGAGATGCAGCGAGATGACCACCGGAGCGATGTCCAGCGCCTTCTCGAGGAACAGGCGGTCGGCCCGGCGGTTGGCATGCTGCGCCCCGAACGGCGGGTTCATAATCACGGTGTCGGCCTGCATGTCCAGTGCTGCCACATCCGCGACCATGAAATCGATGTCGACCCCGTACCGCCCGGCCTGCTCCCGCGCGACGGCGACCACAGCCCCGTCGACGTCCACGCCGGTGACACGTGCTGCGCCGAGCAGCGCCGCGCCGACGGCGAAGATGCCGGTGCCGCAGCCCAGGTCGACGACGTCGCATTCCTGGATGTCCCCGGCGGCATGGAACAGCATGTCGGCCGCGATGTCCGCCGGCGTCTGATACTGCTCGAGCGCCGCCTTTGGCTGCACGGGCGGCGGAATGTCCTGCAGGAGCAGCTCGAGCTCCTTTTTTTTCATGGCCACATCCTACATATAGTCCCCCTTTATTGCTGTATTGTATGCCGCCCACCGAGTACGGCGTCGTCGTCTGCCCCCAGTGTGAGCGACCCCGCGCCGTCAACCTCTCCCACAAAACGGTCACCTGCCAGCGCTGCGGAAAGCATTTCAAGCTCCGGACGCGCCGGGTGCTGTACCGCTCCGAGGACGCCCGCGAGGCCGCCGCCGCCGTAGCCGAGATAAGCCGGCAGTTGCACGAGCGGTAAGCCAAAAAAGTTATGTAGCGACAGCCATTGCCAGACCCATGATTTTCATGAAGCGCATGTGTGCTGTCGCGATGCTGGCAGCGCTGCTCATACCGGCGGCCACGCTCAACGTGGATGCGGCGCCCGATAGCAGCATCGCGGTGTCGGAGGAGACCATCCATGTTGCCGGCGGCGAGGTTACGCTCACCGTCGTATTCGAAAGCCAGACCGGCGACTACAACGGCACCGTCGACGTCTGGGCGCCCGCCGATGCAGCGCTCACCTGCCAGGATGTCGAACTCCAGCCGTCATGGAACGGCAGCGTGGCCACCGTCGACCTGGGCGCCCACGACATCATCATCCCCGCCGGGGAAACCGTCTCCGTTATTGCCCGCTATACCCGTGACGGCGACATCGACCATCGCATGCTGTACGACGCCACGGTCAACGTCACCGTGGACAGCGACGCCTACGCCCGGGGCAATATTCCATTGTCCTACGCGGCCGGCAGCTACACCGGCACCGCCATGCTCGAAACGGGCGACATGGTCACCATCACGTTCACATCCGAAGGCGGCGGAGACGACGGCGACAGCCGGCTCTACCTTGCTGCCGGGCTGGCCATCGGCGCCCTCGCCGCCGGCGCCATCATGTACGCCCTGCGGCGGCAGCAGCGCGACCGCCATCTGGAAAAAGAGCCGGTGGACGCCCTGGAAATGCGGAAAAAACTGCTCACCCGGCTTCTCAAACAGCTCGAAATCGAGCGGGACAAGGGAAACATCGCCGATGCCTACTACCAGTCCATCAAGGATTCGTTCAAGGAGCAGGCGGTACGGATCATGCGCGAAATCGACCGCCGGGCATAGCTATGTTTCCACCACGGCGTAGGGAATCTCGACGCAGGCGTCATCTATCAGCCGGAAGGCCTTCAGCTCCATCGTAACCGGGTCGGCGACCAGGGCCACGTGAAACGGCTGGTTGAACATCCGCATCTGCGTGTCGAGGTCGATATGCGACATGAAGCTGGTGTACCCGGGATGGGAATGATACCAGCCGATGAGCACATAGTCATATTCCAGCTCGTCCAGATCGTCGAACATGCTCTCGAAGGCATCCTCCCGGAAGCGCACCGAGGTGGCGGTGGCGTCCAGCTGCCCGGTGACCACGTCGTACACCACGGAAAACCGCTCGCCGTTCCACCGGCAGATGTCGCCCACCAGGAACCCGAGGGCTTCCAGCTGGTCGGCGGCCATCTCGGCGCAGTGGACGAGCAATTCGTCGATGACCCCCTGCCGGATGTAGAGGTTGAGGTCCTGCGCGCATCGGGTGTCCACCTTTGTTTCGTGCGGCTCCGCGGCGCCTTCGACGTCTTCGATGCCGGCCTGACGCAGCCGGGCTGCCATGTAGGTCCGGGCGTCCTCCTCGCTTTTCCGGGGCGTGTAGCTGAAAACGATGCTGTCGGGCGGCGGCTGCCGCTCAGGATTTTTTCTCGTTTCCCTGGTTATCTTTATCATTGTTGCTGATGATGACGGGTTTTTTGCGGCTTTTTCTGGATGGCTCCACCGTCGGCGGATTGTAGGGATGGGTGTTGAAGTATTCGGCTGCCCGGGTGCAGGTGTCGTTGTCGTAGGGGTCGCCGGGATTCGGGTTGAGCAGCAGCGATTCGATGCCCCGTATGAAGCTGGGCAGGTTGGACCGGAAGTTCCATTCGTCGAGCAGCTTGGTGCAGATGTAACCGCCGTCCTCGGGAGGCATGATGTTGGGATGGAATATGGTGCTGCGCCACCGCGCGATGGGCGTCTGGTAGGGATAATCCTCGGTGATGGTTACCTGGAGCTTGTGGTTGTACCGGCTTTTCAGCTGCCCGTCTTTCATGACCGGCCCCGGCGTGTTCACCAGGGTTACCTTGATGGTGACCGGGAACGTGTCCAGGCCGGTCCCGGAAACGTTGAAAAAATGTTCAAACTCCTGTTTGCATTCCCCTATCTCGTTTTTTACTCGCTTCGCCAGGATGTCGGTGGGAAGCGACACGGGCCATCACCGGCCGCCCGTGGGGTCCGGGATGAGCTCGACCACGTCGCCCTTCTGTATGGTCGTGCCGCCGATGCTCGTCTGGCCGCCGAGCTGTTTTTTGCCGAAGCGGATAACGTAGGCGCCGGGGTCCTTGTTCCAGTAGTTGGCCGAGCTTTCCACCACCTCTTCGACGGTGTTGTCCTCCTCGACGTCCATGTCGATGGTGCTCCCGGTCTCCGCGTCTTTTACTGTTATTTTCATCGAAGGAGAAACGATAAAATGTCTTATATACTTAACGATTAGGTATTATCTCTGTTTTTATCTCCGTCTGCTCGATTGCCGCCATGAAGCTTGCTTATTTGTGATGCGGGCAGCCGGGGTCGAGCGGTACCTCCATGACGTCGGCCACGTTGCGGTTGGCGTCATAGTAAAACAGGTTTTCGATGAGCCGCTCACGCCGGCCGTTCACCAGCTTCAGGGTCTCCTGCACCTGCACCGCCGAGATAATGCTCGTGGTGTTGACATCCGAGGCCATCTTGGGCTCAAACACGGTGACGTCATCGCCGGTGCAGCTGTACCGCACGTCCTTCACCCGGTGATGCGTCACGTTCATGCCGCATTCCAGGCAGCTCGTGTCCGGCGGCACCACGACCTGCACCTTGCCCACCAGGCCCCGGGTGCCCCCGTCGATGTACGGAATCCCGTGGTAATAGGCATGGGCGTTGAGATGCAGCCGGGTTTCGATGTTGTCCAGGCAGCCCAGCACCACGTCATGCCGGGCGATGAAGTCATCGGGCAGCTCCTGTATCTTCTGCACGTAGGGCTCCACCTGCACATCGGGGTCGAGCCTCGCCGCCTTTTCGGCGATGACATTTGCCTTGTACCGCCGCTGCTCTGCATCGCCATTCGAAAAAAAGACACATCGGTTGAGATTTGACAGCACGACGTGGTCCATGTCCACCAGCGAAATGTTTCTGAAGCCCGAAAGGATAAGGTCCTTGCAGGTTTCGTTGCCCAGCGCCCCGGCGCCGACGACCAGCACCGCCGCATCGCGTACCGCGTCGCGGTCAAACCAGGCGAAGCGTTTCGACCGGTCGTACTTGTCGCGGTCGACGTCGCCGGCCTGCAGCGTCAACGTGCCCATGACGTGCATGGATATCTGCCTTAAAGTATTTGCCACGACATCGGGCTCTCGGCCATGTCTGCATGGCGCTGTTCATAAAGCTTTGCCATCGTCTGATTGGCTTCCGACGAACATGCTAACACATCTCGCACAAGGTTTATTTAGCCATCTTACATTCGGGTGAATGGGGGAAGAAATGTCCGATGACATCTTCAATTCGCTACTGAGAACCAGCGACATATTTAAAAATAAGGAAGTTTTGCGTCCTTCATATGTGCCTGACGTATTGCCACATCGAGAGCAGCAGATAGAGGAACTGGCCTCCATCCTGGTGCCGGCGCTCAAAGGGGAAACGCCGTCAAACGTCTTCATGTACGGCAAAACCGGGACGGGCAAGACAGCCGTCACCAAATACGTCGGCTCCCACCTCTACCACAAGGGACAGGAGCTGCAGCGTCCCACCCATTTCATCTACATCAACTGCGAAATCGTGGACACCCAGTACAGGGTGCTGCAAAACATCTCCAACCACTTCATCCAGGACTGGTCGGAACGGGTGCCCTTCACCGGCTGGCCCACCGACGAGGTCTACGCACAGCTCGTCCACCGCATCGAAAACAGCAAGGGCGTGGTCGTCATCGTGCTCGACGAGGTCGACAAGCTCAAGGGCGACGAGGCCCTCTACAACCTCTCCCGCATGAACAACGACCTGGAGAATGCGAAAACATCGATCATCGGCATCTCCAACGACCTCAAGTTCACCGAGTTCCTCGACCCCCGCGTCAAGTCATCGCTCGGCGAGGAAAACATGATCTTCCCGCCGTACACGGCCGACCAGCTGGACAACATCCTCGGCGCCCGGGCCAATAAAGCCTTTCGGCCCAACGCGCTGGGCGGCTCCGTCACCGCCCTCTGCTCGGCGCTGGCGGCCCAGGAACACGGCGACGCCCGGCGGGCTCTCGACCTGCTGCGCGTGTCCGCCGAGATCGCGGATCGCTCCGGCGGCGCCGCCATACGGGAGCGGCACGTGCGCATGGCGGTCAACAAGATCGAGATCGACCGGGTCAAGGAGGTCATCCGGACGCTGCCCGCCCAGTCCAAGCTGGTGCTCACGGCGGCCGTGGTCGGCAACCAGGTGTTCGAGAGCGCTCCCAACACCGGCGACGTCTACAACGTCTACAAGCAGCTGTGCAGGCGGGCGGGCATGGACATTTTGACGCAGCGGCGCATCGCGGATCTTATCTCGGAGCTCGACATGCTGGGTATCATCACGGCCCGGGTTATCTCCAAGGGGCGGTACGGCCGTACGAAGGAGATACAGGTCGCTACCTCGATGGAAAAAATTGCGGAGATCCTGGCTGACGACGAGATCGTGCCCGACGTATCTGACCTGCAGGGCCTGAAGATAAAGATTCAGTCCCGGCTGCTCTAGAATTCTCTAAGATTCTTTTCGTTCTGCCGGCGCCTGTAGTATTCGTAGGCGTCAAGCGAGATGGGAACGGCGGCGATGCCCAGCAGCGAGAGGCCGAGGCAGACCCAGATGTCCTTGGGGGCTACGGCGTTGCCGATTTTCACCCAGCCCGGCTCGCCGTTGACCTCCTCGTTGCCGTATATCATGAGCTTTATCAGGCCGAACCATGGGAGCTCGCCCCGGGCCTTGCCGATGACCCATTCCGGCGTGACGGGCTGCGCGCAGATGCCCCCGCTGGGGTACTGGTCGGGCAGCCGGTTGTTGTCGCCCTTGGTGATGAACCCGCTGTTGGTGGGCTTGTAGCCGCTGAGCTGCAGCCCGGGAATGGAAACCGCCTGTGCATATCTGATGTTGTAGGCGTCGACGCTGTAGGTGCCGTTCTCGTGCACCTCGACCCAGCAGATGGCCCGGTGGATGACCGGGGTGCGGTCCTCGTTGCCCATCGGGTAGTAGATGATGACGTCGCCGTAATCGCCGTAGGTCCGTTTGCTGGTCGCCGGGTCGGCGTCTGCGCCGCGGGCCGTGATGTCGTCTCGCCCGTCGATTTTTTTGACCAGGACGAGGTCGCCCGGGTCGATGGTGCCGATTTTGCCGTAGGAGGCGTCGTCGTGCATCATCGAGCCTGATGTCACGACCACCATCGGCGTTCCCGGAAATTGCCCGGTGTATGCCCACAATGCTGCGAGAATGATGCCTACAATGGCGACCGCGGCAACAACGTCCCTTATGGTGAGGAGGATTCTTTGCCGCATTGCTCCCCCATATGTCGCACCTTTATATTACTTTCCTTCAGCAGCTCCGCCGCTAGGTCATCCGGGTATCCTTCCTGGTAGATGAGTTCCTGCAGTTCCGCGTTGATGAGCATCTTGGCGCACACGCTGCAGGGAAAATGCGTCGAGCAGATGGCGCCACCCTTGATGGACACGCCGAAGACCGCCGCTTGGATGATGGCGTTCTGCTCCGCGTGGAGCCCCCGGCAGAGCTCGTGGTGTTCCCCGCGTTTGACCTGCCGCTGTTCCCGCAGGCAGCCGGTTTCGTCGCAGTGGGGCAGCCCCTTCGGGGGGCCGTTGTAGCCGGTGGAGAGGATGTGGTTGTTTTTGACGATGATGGCTCCCACGTGGCGGCGCAGGCAGGTTGAGCGGGTGGCGACGATGTTGGCGATCCGCATAAAATATTCGTCGTAGGTCGGGCGCACGGTACTCACCGGATAAAGTGCTGAAATTTTTAAACATAATGCGCAATGTTTATATACTGCCGTTGCCATATTGTAAGCATAAAGATAGCAAAATGATGATAATATGAGACGATGCCCGAATTGTGGAACCAACATGAGCCACCATGAATGGGGGCACAAGGTCTACTGGACCTGCCCGGACTGCGGCAAAGAACTCGTCACGCCGAAAAGCGCCGAAACACTGTTCGGCACCATCGGCTAACCAACCGTAATCCCATATATCTCCTCCGGGTTTTTCTTGTGCACCGCCAGGGCCATCTCCTCGCTCATCAGCCCCGCATCCAAAAACTGCTTCGTCCGCCGGGGCACCGTCTTCGGCCCCAGCACGGCGCCCGGCCGGCGCGGATCATCGATATAATCCGTCTCCATAACAAACCGGCTCCCCTTTTCCAGCGCCGCCCGGATGGCCTCCTCATGCGCCAGCACCGACGGCATCAGCCCATGGTTCTCCTCCCGCCGTACAAGCGGCGGCGAAAAATGCTTCACCACCTTCCCCCGGGCCAAACCGGCCCCGTCGGCCATATCCGCCAGCTCCGCAAAGCCATCCGGCCCCATGCTCTCCGTGTGCAACACCACCGGCACATGTGCCGCAGCAGCAAGCTCCATGCCATACCGTAACAGCTCATTGCTATCCTCCCATGCCGTATCGTCAACATCAAAATGCGGCCGGCCGATCTCCCCAATCGCAATAGCGCTGCCCTCACGGCACAACCGCTGCGCCTGCTCCAATCCGCCGCGCATGAGCTCCAGAGCGGCATCCCGGCCAAACTGCTCCCGAAGCCGGAGATAATCCGCGGGATACGGCCCCACGGTGACAAACACGGTGACATCCGTCGCCTGCATGGCTTCGTCGGCCAGCGCCAGCGTCTCCTCGTAGCAGGGCAGATAGCTCCTCTCCGCTATCACCCGCTCGACCATGGGCAGCTGGCACAGCACAAGATGCGTGCCGCCCGCCCGCTCGAACTCCCGGACCGCCTCAATGCATCGACCGTCCCGGCGCAGATGCAGATGGTTATCGAAGATGAACATGTATATCGATGACCACATTGTCTGTTTGTTACAAATAGGTGTCGGCGCACTGCACGTTACCGCAATAGCAACAACTTATATGACTGCATAATGCCTGTGTAACCATTTGACTTTCACGGCGAGCGGAAAACATTAAATTGAAGCCCGTGTTTTCACAGCATGCGTATCATTGCCGCTGTCCTGCTGGCATTCGTCCTCGTTTTCTGCGTTGCTACCCTAGAAGCAATCGACGGCGGCTCAGAAACCTGCACATGCCACTGGCATGCTGACGATGCCGCCACAGACCAGAGCCAGAACCGTGCCATGGGCGCCCGGCATGAAATAATCCCCGAGGACCAAAAAGTCAACGTGCCAGGGAATGCGCCGGACTCCTGGGACTGGCGCAACGTCGGTGGAACCAACTACATCACACCGGTCAAAAACCAGGGTGGCTGCAGCAGCTGCGTCGCCTTCGGCACCCTCGGTGCCTTCGAACCTGTCATACGAATCAACGGCGGCCCAACCACCGACCTGTCCGAAGCGCACCTCTTTTTCTGTGCCGGCGGCGACTGCGAAAACGGGATGTCCACATCCACGGCGCTCAGCTACCTGCAGTCTTCCGGCACGCCCGGCGAGAGCTGTTTTCCCTACCAGGACCATCAAATGCCATGTAGCGATACCTGCTCAGACTGGCAGGACAAAGCAAAAAAAATTGATGGATATAACTATGTGAGCGGAGGGGAAAGCATCAAGAACGCTCTGGTAGAATACGGGCCGCTAGTAGCAACGTTTGAGGTGTTCTCCGATTTCTATTATGATTACCCCAATGAGGGCGTATGGTCCGACAACATATATTATCACGCATATGGCTCGCACGTAGCCTGGCATTGCATCACCATCGTTGGCTATGACGACAATCCTGGCGGTCCCGGGTACTGGATATGCAAGAACAGTTGGGGCTCCGGGTGGGCACTCGACGGATATTTCAAAATACGATACGGAGAATGTAGCATCGAAGACACTGTTTCCTATATGACATACCATGTCGCGGGAAATTTTCCGCCAAACAGGCCATCCCGGCCTGCCGGCCCCACGGAGGGCGACCCAGGTGTACCGTACAACTACTCAACCTCCACAACCGACCCAGAGGAACAGCAGGTTCAATACCAGTTCAGTTGGGGAGACGGCACCACGAGCAACTGGACGCCGATACAACCCTCCGGGCAGGGCACGACCCTTTCCCACGTCTGGGATACCAAAGGGACCTACCATGTGATGGCACGAGCCCGCGACGAAAACGGCAGTGTCAGCAGATGGTCGGCATCTCAGGAGGTGTACGTGGGCGTCCAGCCAAATGTCCCGCCGCTGACTCCTCCATCCCCCTCGGGGCCGACTCGGGGAGAGCTGCTGACCTCATATCAGTTTTCCGTTGCTACCACGGACCCCGACGGCGATAACTTGTACTATGGATGGGATTGGAACGGCGATGAGGCCGTCGATGAATGGATGGGTAGCTATCCCTCCGGCCAGGGTATCACTACCACCCACCTGTGGTCATCAGGCGGCGTCTACAGCGTCCGGGTCAAGGCAAAAGATATCAGGGGAGCCACCAGCCAGTGGTCCAGCCCGCTCATCGTTTCCATCCCGCCAAACAAGGAACCGACGCAGCCGTCGGTAGATGGACCAACGACCGGAAATGTCGGAGTAAACCTACAGTATGAAGCATCGGCAACCGATCCAGAGGGCGACAGATTGTATTACCTGTTTGACTGGGGCGACGGCACCCAAAGCGGCTGGTTGGGTCCCCTTCCATCGGGTGATGCGATACAGGCATCACATGTCTGGCGAACACAGCAAACCTACGAGATAACGGTTAAAGCCAGGGATGACCATGGCAAGGAAAGCGAATGGTCCGACCCACTGCCGGTTTCCATACCGCTTTCGTTCACCACCATCAAAGAAGGATATCTCCACATCTGCGGAAAACCATTGGTGCCCGTCGGCCGGACAATCCTTATCGGCGATACGCCGCTCTCCGTCAATGCGGCCGGTGCATCCACCGTCACATTTCTGCTTGACGGGCATGTACAGCGTACCATTGCAGCCCCGCCATATACATGGCAGCTCGATGCCCCCGCCTTTGGGAGCCATATGCTAACGGTGGCCTCAGGTACCCAGCAGACCGGATCGTCACATACCATGGCTGTTTGGCTCATCAACGCATGATATACACGGCTAGTCTCTGCGAATGACAGGGTGTTTTGCGTTGATTTTCCTCCCCGAGTTTTTCCAGAGAGAGAATTGTGTGTTGAGAGAGGCGGCAGGAACCGCCAGATACCATTCCAAGAGGGAAAGACCGGCTCGGCAACGACGGAGCTAGCGATAGCTCCGGCTGACCCATTCGTGGATATGGCGACATGGAGCCATGTATCCACGGGCTAGGCGTCTGATGCCTC